>CAMPCZ010000161.1 GCA_946648015.1 uncultured Clostridia bacterium | reverse complement strand
GCTGCTGTTGTAATCGCTACGATAATAGCTAGACGTGGGTTTGTTGACTGTGACGGGGCTGTGCGCGGCAGAAGTATAGGCGTTGAACACCTCACTGGGCACAAAGCCGCTGTTGAAGAAGAACACGCCGCACGGACGATATTTGTACGCCCAAGTGCCCCAAGGCACGTTTTTGAGCACCTTGATGAAGTCGCTATCTTGGTCGAGTTTGCCCAAAGCCCACTCCATAAAGCTGATGCTGGTGATGGCACTGTAGAGGTTGCTATCCGACCACAAATAACTGACCGACGTGACCAACATATCCGCCAAACTGCCGTTGGACAGTTTGCGCGCGGGAGCAATGTTCTCGTCGTATTTCGCCGCGGTGTAGCGATAGTATGCGTCGGGCGTATTGGCCAACCCCGCGAAGGCATTGACCGAACTGACCGATAGCATAGCGGGTATGGTATCGTTGACGATGCTCTTGACGATGATGCCGAGCAAGCGCACGATGGTATCCATGTAGGGCGGTATCAGATCCCACCAACTGAGGTCGCCCACCGCCAACGAGACGGCGGTTTTGATGCCTTCCCACAACACTTCGCCGTAGGTCTTGGCCGTGTCCCAAATGTTGAGAGAATTGTAGGCTACCGACATCTTGGCCACGTCGGAGGTGGAATTGAGGCGTACCGTTTCGCCGTCGACGGTGGCGGCTACGTTGGCCGTATCGGTGGGGAACACCCACTCCAAGGGCGAAGCCTGCGGGCTCCACACGTCCTCGTTGCCCAAACTCATCTGGGGCATAGAGGCTATCTCCTCGCATTTTACCTTGTTGACATTGCTGATTTTTAGCGGCGCAGAATACCCGAAGGTAGCGTGCACCACCGTATCGTAGGCGGGCAAATCATTGGCGGTAATGGTACCCATAGAAACGCCGCCGACGGGCGCATAGGAGCACAAGGCCTCGATATGCGTTTTGATATCCTTGTATTGATCGGAGTCCGGCTCGATCTCGGTAGCGGATTGCACCGCCGTGCCCAAATAGTAGACAGAGACTCCCGTATATTGCAAGTTGACGTTGCCGAGGTCGCTATCCGTCAAGAAATGCACGTCGCAATCTTCGGCATAAATGGTAACGGCACCGGCGGGTGCATAGGTAAACTGTGAATCGCCACCCGACAAGAGATAGACGTTTGTTTTGATGGCCGTGCTCTCGGTAACCAACTGTTTGGCAACCAAGTTGTTCAAAGTAGCGCTGCTATAGAAGGAAGACGAGCGCATATCCACGCGCGCATTGGGCGCATAGATATTGGTACAGCGGCTGTCGACCGTTTGTACAAAGTCGCCCAACACGTAGATATCGGCGTTGACGGCGCTATCTTCCAGGCGCAAAGTTTTGCATACAAACACCGAATCGGTGGCGGTACAAGTAAAGTTGTCGCTACAGCGTACGCTGGCATTTTCGGCCGAAAAACGGCCGTAGACGGTGCAATCCTGCAAAGAAACCGTGCCGGTGGTAGCGATAAGCACGTCACCACGCAACTGACTGCGCGCACCGATGGTGATATTGGCCAACTCGGCCGTGAACTGCAAGTTGCCGTTGACCGAAAGATACTTGACGTCGTGCGAGGTACCCGCCAAGTCGCGTTTGTACGCAAGCGAAGACGGCGAGTTTACACCGTTGTAGGAGGTGTCCGACACGTTTTGCACCGAGGTGCACCGCATATCGTTGAGCACTTTGAGTTGACTGCCCTCGCGCAGCAATACGTATCCGTCGAAGATCAGGTTGCCGGTCACCGTCCAATCGCAAGCCACGTAAAGCACGGCGTTGGCGTCGCCGCATACCACGTTGCTGACGTTGATGGCGCTCACCTCGAGATACCGCACCGTATCGGTATCGGTGCGCACACCGCCGCTATTGCGGTCGTAAACCACGGTATAGGGTTTATTCAAAGATAGGGTATCCACCTCGTCGGTGCCACCCGCTATTTTTTTGCACATAGTGGCATAAACGGGCAAGTTGACGTCGCTATAAGACATTTCTTTGGAATAATATACGGTTGCAAACGGATACTGCGTTTCGGCTGCGTTGGAGACGAAGTGCACCAAATCGGTATAGATCAAGGCGCTCTGCTCCCTGGCATAGGCAGAAGCCTTGACGGTGGCTGTGCCATGCACGTACACGACGTGTTGGCCATCGTCCGCACCCGCAAACTGCGCGTCGCCATTGATGGTGGCGACGGCAGAGGAACTCGTGCTGTATCCCACCACGAATTTGCCTTTCACTACACCACCGATGGTGGCATTTCCGCCGCAGTAGGCCTCGGCAGTAGCGGCAAGAGCGGCGCCCTCGTATACGAAAATATCGCCCGTCGCATCGCACACACCGCAAATTTGGGTGGTAGCGGCGGCATTGAGAGACTGTGCTTGCGCGCTCGAAAGAGAAAGACCAAAGGTGGTAGAGCCGCGAGTATAACCATCGGCGAAGCGCGCGCCCAAATAGACGCTACCGGCCTCGCCCGAAGA
>CAMPCZ010000160.1 GCA_946648015.1 uncultured Clostridia bacterium | reverse complement strand
GCGCGCATTCGTGCATATTACTCGGGTTAATTTTATAGTAAAGTCATTTTGTTGTCAATATCTCAGGCAAATATTTAGCGACCTATTAGGGCGTGTTAAATTAATTTAATATATAATTAAGCCTTTGCTTGCCAAATCGAATTATCTTGCAATACGAATCGCGGGGAACATAGCTCGAACAAGCGTTTTGACGCGTTTTTTCAAAAGCAAAAGGGATTACCGCGCAAACATTTGCCTAAGGTATGCAGAATGCAAACGTCGTTGCGTTTATCGCAAATAAAGAAAACGCACGCTATCTTCCGTGCTTTCGTAAAACAAAAAATGCACGCAAAAACGCGTGCATTCTCAAACATTTGGCTATATTTATTGCGCCAAGTAGTCTACTATATCACCCACGGTGGCGATAGACTTGAGTTTGTCGTCGTCCACCTCTACGCCAAAGGCGCTTTCAAACTCCATGATCAACTCCACCAAATCGAGCGAGTCTGCCTTGAGATCCTCAGCAAAAGAGGTAGATAGCGTTATCTCTTGTTTGGGGCGCAAAGTATCTTTGATGATAGCGATCACTTGTGCGGCTATTTCTTCTTTATTCTTCATTTTCTCTTCCTCCTATCAAGATAAGTTCGCCGTCGGGATAATAACTGGCGGTGGTTATCATATATTCGTCTACCCTCTTTTCCACAAAATAGACGCGCCCCTCGGGGGTATCGAGGCTATCCGCGCCCAGATCCAATCGCATGATTTGGGGCGTAAGGCCAACGCCCAACAATTTGCCGTATGCCTCGCGGCGCGTCCAGGCGCGAAAGAAAGCGATGCAGTCGCCGTCCGGTACGGTTTCGCCGAAATAGGTGGCGGCTATGCGATAATGGCTGTCTCGGTCCTCTATCCGCTCGATATCCACGCCCACCTTGCGGTCGCTCAAAGCAACGGCCATGCGGCTGTCCTTGTGCGACAAAGAGACACAATGGTCGTCCCCCCTCAGAAAAGGTATGCCTTTGGTCGTCTTGTCTGTATTCACTTTTTTGCCCAGCACCTGCGAGATGGCAGCGGAAACGTTGCCCTCGCGCGTGCAAATAATGCATAGTTCCATACTATCCGTCTACGTCTTCGCTGTCCAAGTCAGTTTGCTCTTTTTGCGTGCATTCCGAGGTTTCTTGCTCGGTCTGTTCACCGACTTCCTCGGCCTCGCTTGCCCAACGATCGTCGTCATCGGCCATATCGCCACCATCTTCGGGAGGCACCGGAGCGCCCATCATAAAGGCGTCCGTCAACACACTGAGAATGACTATCATCAATACGATGGGCAGCGAAATGTACCACTTGAGTTCTACCACATAGGCATTGACGACGAATAGCGCAATAGCCACAATGGCCATCAAAGCGCCCTGCGCCACCAGGAATGCGCCCAACTTGGTGCGGCGCAAATTGACATAGGTCGGCGCCTGCTCGCTGTCGACAATGGCCTCGGCCAACGACTCTATGGTGTCGCCCGCTTGGATACGCTCCTCCTGCTCTTGTTTGCGTTTCTTTTTGTCCTTACGTTCCTGCTCGAGTAGAGCCATGCCGCAAAAGAGCATCACCAGCCCCAACAACAATCCTATACCCGCTACTACCATTATTGATTACCTCCGCCGTTATCAAAGAAAGAGTTGTCGAATTTGACCTCGCTATGCGAGGCCTCTTGCGGAGCAGCAGTTGCTCCCATATCGCGCGGGGCGTCCTCGTCGTCGGGCATGGGCGCATAATCCACCTTGGCGGGCTGCGGCATAGCCGATTTGACTTCGGGCGCACCTTCTTCTTCTGCCTTTTTGAGATGGCGCAGCACTTCGGGATCGACGGGAGTGAACGTAAACGTGCTACCCTCCCAGCGGAATGCGTGCGAACGCAACTCACCGGCGCGGTATTTGGCGACGATCAACTCGATGTAGGTCTCCTCTACTGGTTGATTGCGTTCCTTATGCAAAAACATGACGATATCGGCGTCCTGCTCGATGGCACCCGAATCGCGCAAGTCGAATAGTTGCGGTTTTTCACCGCGTTGTTCGGCGGCACGGCTAAGCTGCGACAGCAAGATGATGGGTACGCCCAACTGCTTGGCAAGCAACTTCATACGGCGCGAAATCTTGCTGACTTCCACCTGTCTGCTCTCCACGCGCCCACTACCCGAATCCATCAACTGCAAATAGTCGACGATGATGAGGTCTACGCCGTTGTGTTCAATGCTGAATTGACGGCATTTGCTGTAGATCTGCTCGGGATTGGTTTCGGCCGTTTGGTCCAGGTAGATTTGGCTACCGGCCAGCACGTTCATAGCGCGGTGGAACCGCACGAAATCCTTGTTGTCCAACTCCACGCGGCGCACCTTGTTGTAGTTGACGCGACCCACGTTGCACAGCATACGCTCGGCAAGTTGGCTGCTGCCCATCTCCAACGAGAAGATGAGTATCTTTTTGTCCGGCTCACGCTGCGCTATGTTGTTGGCTATGGACAAAGCAAACGCGGTTTTGCCCACACCGGGGC
>CAMPCZ010000159.1 GCA_946648015.1 uncultured Clostridia bacterium | reverse complement strand
TTTGCGATCGATTTCGCATTATTCCTTGCTTATTTTAATATTTGGTGCTAATATATTTATAATAAACGCGCAAGCGTATCGAGGTAACGTATGAATAGTATGACAGGCTACGGCAAAGGCGAATGTACCATAGAAGGCAAAAAAGTCGTCGTAGAATTGAAATCGGTCAACAACCGCTTTTTGGACTTGAATATCAAGATGCCCCGCGTCTTCAATTTTGCCGAGGACTTTGTGCGCAAATCCTTGCAGGAGCGCCTCTCGCGCGGACACGTAGACGTTTTTGTTACCTACGAGGATCATAGCGTCAACCGCATAGGTCTTGCGCTGGACTATGCCGTAGTGCAAAATTACGTCAAGATGGCCGAGGCGTTGCAACGGGAGTTCGGTTTGGCCGGCGACCTTACCGCATACGACGTGTTGCGACTGAAAGACGCCGTGGTGGAGCAGACTGTCGATGCGGACGAGGGACAACTGTCGTTGTTGCTGTCGGTCGCGTTGTCCGCCGCCATCGACAACTTGTGCGCGATGCGCGCCAAAGAGGGCGAGGCGCTTCAACTTGATCTGCAATCGCGATTGGCCACCGTCGCCGCGTATACCGACGAGGTTAGCGTGGTGGCTCCCACCGTTGTGGAGGAATACCGCCAACGCTTGCGCGAGCGTGTAGCCGAGGCTTTGGGCGAGGTGCCCGTCGACGAGGCGCGCTTGCTTAATGAGGTGTGCGTGTACTCCGACCACGTCAACATAGACGAGGAGATAACGCGTATGCGTTCGCACATCGGCCAATTTGCGGCGCTGTTGCAGCAAGATATCCCCGTCGGGCGCAAGGCGGACTTTTTGATGCAAGAGATGAACAGAGAGGCCAATACTATGGGTAGCAAGGCCAACAACGCGGCGTTGCTCACCTTGGTGGTGAACATGAAAAACGAATTGGAAAAAATGCGCGAGCAAATTCAAAACTTGGAGTAAAAGACATGACGAACGCAAAAATAGTGGTATTATCGGGTCCTTCGGGCGTAGGCAAAGGCACCGTGCATTCGATGCTTCGTTCGGCCAATCCCGACTATGAATTGTCGGTGTCCGTTACCACGCGCGCGCCCCGCGCCGAGGAGACCGAGGGCGTGCACTATTTCTACCGCACGCAAGAGCAGTTCGATCGCTTGATAGAGGAGGGGGCTTTTGCCGAATACGTGCGCGTATACAACAACAGCTACGGCACGCTCAAGAGCGAGTTGCAACGCATCGTGCAATCGGGCAAACACGTTTTGCTGGACATTGAGTTCGAGGGTGGCCTCAATATCAAAAAGGCTTTTCCCGAGGCCGTGCTCATCTACTTGCTGCCCCCCTCTTTGGAAGAATTGAAAGCGCGCATCGTCAAGCGCGGTAGCGAAACGCCCGAAACCTTGCAAACGCGCTTTGGCAAGGCGGTAGCCGAGTTGGAATACGCCAAATTGTACGACTACGTGCTGGTCAACCAAGACGTATACCTCACCGCACAACGTATAGAACAAATCGTCCAAGCCGAGCAATGCAGAGCCAAGGACAATTTGCACTTAATAGAAAGCCTTAAAGGAGGTCAAAAATTATGTTAGCATATCCCCCCATTGATGAATTGTTGAAAAAGACCGAGTGCCGCTATATGTTGGCGGTAGGCGTGGCAAAACGTGCCAGACAGTTGATGCAACAATCCCCCGAGTTGTTCCAAAACGACAAGACCAAACCCCTCTCGGTCGCCGCTAAAGAAGTGTACGAAGGCACCGTGACCATCAAGCGCGACTAATGAGAAAGAGAGTGCTATTGGGCGTAACGGGCGGTATCGCCGCATACAAAGCGGCGTATATCGCTTCGGCGTTGACCAAGGTCAACCTGGACGTAGTGGTGGTAATGACAGACGCCGCCACGCGTTTTATTACGCCGCTCACCCTCGAGACCTTGTCGAAAAACCGCGTGATAACCGATATGTTCTCGCGCGATTTTCCCTATGAGGTGGAGCATATTTCTCTGGCCAAAAGCAGTGATTTGGTGCTCATTGCGCCCGCGTCTGCCGATTTTATTGCCAAAGCGGCCAACGGAATAGCCGACGATATGTTGTCCACCACCTATATGGCGGCGCAAGGCGTCAAGGTGATGTGCCCAGCTATGAATACTGCTATGTACCAAAGCGAGGCAAATCTGCGCAATATGGCTACTCTCCAAGAGCGCGGCGTGCTGTTTGTAGAGCCGGAGGAGGGCTTGCTTGCTTGCGGCGACGTGGGCAAAGGACGTCTGGCCGAGCCGGAGCAGATCGTGCGCTTTGTGCTGGAACAGTTGGCCATTGTGCCCGACCTTGCCGGCAAACGCGTTTTGGTTACCGCAGGCGCCACCGTTGAGACTATCGACGGCGTGCGCTTCCTTTCCAATTTCAGTACGGGCAAAATGGGCGTCGCACTTGCCGAAGCCGCCCGTGACAGAGGCGCCGAAGTTACTTTGGTAGCCGCCAAAATGTCGGTGCCGTTGCCCAAGGGCGTGGCAATAGTGTCGGTGCAGTCTACTGCCGATATGTACGC
>CAMPCZ010000158.1 GCA_946648015.1 uncultured Clostridia bacterium | reverse complement strand
TTCTTTATCCGTGCGTATGGATAGAGGGCGTGTGTAGCATAGCGCCCAAGTCTCTTTGCCACGTCTATGTGTGCACGTCCGCAGGCGCAGACATTGCCGCCGCTAGCAACCATCACCGAGCGCTCTATCGCTCGCAGGCCATTGCCTACTATGGTCTTGCCGAATGTCTTTCGAGCGAGGCAGGGCTTTTCGACAAATACGCCGTAAGACAGACTGCCACGGTCTCGGCCGCTTGTCTTTTGGACAATTTGGATAGCGATGCTTGCCGCTCGTTGCGTGCTGCCGCTCCAAAAGTGTTGGCATATAGCGGCGTATTCGAGCAGGATCTGGCATCGTCTTTGGCGGTTCGTTTGGTGGCCAAACGCGTAGACGTGCGGCTGTCCGCACCCCCCGAGGATAGGCGGGGCGCCTTGTTAGCGCAGATTGCTTTGCACACCGCAGACATAGCGCCCAATTTTACGCCGCAGGGTACAAATTGGCACCGCGACGTATTCGCCGCTTCTCGCAAGCCCGCGGTTCCCCCGCTGCAATTTGCCACGGGCGAGGGCGGTTTTTGCAAAGACGGCTACGTCGTCTCTCCCTTCCATAGACAAACGCTGATGCCTTATGCCAACGTCGTCTCCAACGGCAAGGTTGGGTTTGTCCTTACCGAAAACGGCGGCGGATATTTCTTCGGCGGCAATAGCCGTCAAAACAAATTTTGTTTTTGGACGAACGATTGTATCGCCGACTTGCCTTCGCACGTTGTCGCAGTGTACGACGGGCAGTGCCGCTATCGGCTCAACGACCAACGATTTGCACTATGCACGCACGGCGACGATCGAACCGTGTTCGAGACGATAATAGGCGACAACAAGGTGCGGCTCACCTATTGCATTGTCGGCAACAAACTGTCGGTGCGTGTAGAGCAGACTCGGCCAATGTGGGTATACTTCGAGTTTGTTCCGTTGCTCGATTGGACGGACAACCCCTTTTGCTATTGCAAAAAATACTCCGAACGTTCTGCCGTCATCGAAAATGCCGCCACACGTCAACGATTGACCTTTGCGGTAGACAAGGGCACGGTATATACGTCCTATGCCCAACGCGAGGCTATTTTGCACGAGAATTCGAGCGACGAAACGAACACGCGTTTGCACTTGGTGGGTGCCGCAGGGCATGGGCTTCGCGTCAGTTTCGGCGTGTGCGAGGGCTCCCCGGCAGGCCGTGAGATCTACAAATTGTCGCATCCTGTCGGCGTGGTAGGTAGCCCGTCCGTAGACTATCTGCTTAGCGGCGTTTGGCGTCAACTCGTACACAGTCGCCTCATGGCCAAGAGCGCATTTTACCAATGCGGCGGAGCGGTAGGATTTCGCGATCAGTTGCAGGATCTATGCGCCTATATGACCGCCGATTTGCCATATTGTCGCGATCAATTGCTCGATTTTGCACAGCACCAATATGCCGAAGGCGACGTCATGCATTGGTGGCACGCGCCGCGCACCGGCGTTCGCACGCACGTCAGCGACGACAGATTGTTTTTGGTAGAAGCCGTTTGTCGCTATCTCTCTATGAGCGACGATCTTGCTTTGCTCGACCAAAAGGTGCCTTTTTTGATGAGCGAGCGTTTGTCCCCCGATATGCCGTCGCGGTACGAAACGCCAACCGTCAGCCGCGAGGGATATAGTATGCGTGAGCATATGAGGCGTGCCGTCAACAGCGTGTTGCATTACGGCGAGCACGACCTACTGCTGGTGGGTGGCGGCGACTGGAACGACGGTATAAACGCCATAGGGCTTGGCGGGCGCGGCGAGAGCGTATGGCTCAGTATGTTCGCGTACAAGGTGATCAAGGAGGCGTTGCCCTATTTCGATACCGCCCGCGAGCCAATGCAAAAAGAGTTGCAGCACCTATCCTATGGCATACGCAAGGCGTTTTGGCACGACAGATTTGTGGCGTACTACACCGACGACGGAGCCGTGTTGGGACGCGAAGGTAGATGCGGCTTGTACCTCTTGCCCCAATGCTTTGCCTATCTGTCGGGCGCCGTCGAGGAGCGGGTAGCGCACCTTGCCTTGCAGACGGCCAAGCGTTTGGTGGATTACGAGGCGGGTACCATCGCTTTGTTCGCCGAGCCTTTTGCGCATGAGGACAAGGTGGGCTATATAGCCGACTATCCCGCAGGCATACGCGAAAACGGCGGACAATATACGCACGCAGCCATATGGTTTATAGAGGCGTTGGCAAAGGCGGGCGAGGTAGAATACGCTTACGAATTGTTGCGTATGATAAGCCCGATCGAGCGTTGTCGCATTAGGCGCGAAGCCGAGAATTACCGCAATGAGCCCTACGTATTGTCCGCCGACGTGTATACCGCTGCCGCTTATTCGGGGCAGGGCGGTTGGAGTTGGTACACCGGCTCTGCGGGTTGGTTGTATCGACTGATAGTAGAGGTATTTTACGGTATACGCGTCTACAAAAACGCCGTCTATATAGCGCCCCGTCTTCCGCGCGCATTGGCCAATACCGAGGTGCGTTATCGTATGGGCGGCAACACGTTCAATATCTATTTTGCG
>CAMPCZ010000157.1 GCA_946648015.1 uncultured Clostridia bacterium | reverse complement strand
TTTCGTTTGCCTGCGACAACTGCGCCGACAAATAGTTGTTACTTTTTGAGTCCCACGGCCTTGACGGCAGCGGCGACGATATCCTCCAACGTCATACCCATCACCTTGCGCAAGTAGGGCAGCTTGCCCACCTCGCCGAAACGATCGGGCACGCCCACGCGGACGGTGGGCACGGGCGCCTCGGCCATCGCCTCCAATATGGCGGAACCGAAACCACCCACCACGTTGTGATTTTCCACGGTAACGGCAGCACCCGTCTTGGCGACGGAGGCGGCGACGGTGGCAACGTCCACGGGTTTGATGGTATGCACCTCCACCACCTCGGCAGAGATCCCCTTGTCGGCCAGCAATTCGGCAGCCTTCAGCACGTCGGCGACCAGGAAGCCGGACGAGAACAACGTAACGTCGCGCCCCTCGCGCAGTACGTCGGCCTTGAACAAGTCGAAGTGATAGTCTTGCGCATGCACAACAGGCAGATCCTTTCGGAACAAGCGGATATACAGACAGCCCTCGTATGCATTGATTTGGGGCATAGCTTGCATGAGCTGCATGGGATCGCTGGGCTCAAAAATAACAACGCCCGCCACCGAGCGCAGACAGCCGATGTCCTCCAACCCCATGTGCGTGCCGCCGTTGACTTCGGCGGTGATGCCGGGGTCGGTGCCAACCACTTTGACGTTTTGTTGGCTATAGGCGATGCTGATGGTGAGTTGATCGAGCAAGCGGCGCGTGGCAAAGGGAGAAAAAGAAGTGATGTAGGGTTTGAAACCATAGCTGGCCATCCCCGCCGCGACCGAAGCCATATTTTGCTCGGCAATGCCCACGTCAAAGGCTTGTTCGGGATACTTCTTGCGCAACCCGGCGGTGCCGTCGGCTTTTGCCAAATCGGCGTCCAAGACGACCACCTTGCTATCGGCCGCCATAAATTCGTCCAAACAACTTGCCAAAACTTCTCGCATTTGCATTGTTATGCCCTCCGTATCTCTTCACACGCCGCCTCTACTTCTTCGGCGGTAACCGTAAAGCTGTGGCTAGCAACACCCTTAGCCTCGGCGATGGAAACGCCCTTGCCCTTGACGGTATTCAAAATGATCATTGTGGGCACACCTTGCAC
Source organism: uncultured Clostridia bacterium (assembly GCA_946648015.1). Lineage (GTDB taxonomy): Bacteria > Bacillota > Clostridia > Christensenellales > CAG-1252 > RUG14300. The sequence continues at coordinate 1,442 of CAMPCZ010000157.1, read as the reverse complement.
ACCCTTGGCCTCGGCGATGGCGGCGTCGATTTGGTCGAGGTCGTTGCCATCGGCCACCACGATGACGTGCCAACCAAAGGCGCGCCACTTTTGGTCCAGCGGCTCCAGATCGTTGATTTCGGCAATGGTGCCGTCTATTTGCATCTTGTTGTAATCGGTAAAAGCAATCAAATTGTCGAGCTTTTGTTGGTGCGCCCACATGGCGGCCTCCCAAATTTGCCCTTCCTGACTCTCGCCGTCGCCCAAAATAGCGTACACGGTGGCGCCATCGCGGGATAGTTTGGATGCCAGCGCAATGCCCACTGCGCAACTGAAACCTTGCCCCAAACTGCCCGCCGTCATATCGATGCCCGGCGTTTTGTTCATATCACAATGGCTGGGCAGATGCGTGCCGCCTTGGTTGAGCGTATACAAAACGGATTTGTCAAAGTAGCCCTTGTTGGCCAACGCCGCATAGACGGCGGGGCCGGCATGGCCTTTGCTGACGACCAATCTGTCGCGGCCCTCCATACGGGGCGACGCCGGGTCGACGCGCATATACTTGAAATACAGCAGGGTCAACACTTCCACGATCGAAAGACAACCGCCGATATGACCGGTGCCGATGCTACCTATGCAACGCATAGTGTCCATACGAACTTGCTTGCTCATCTCTTTCAAATCCATATCTCGCCTCTCTGGTTGGGTTGTTTTCAGCATATCACGCACGCGCGAAAATTGTCAATTACAATATGCTATAAATTTATTTTTCCATAATTTGACGGCCCAAATCGCACGCCGAAAGCGCGCCAACCCCGGCGACAAGCGGTAGAGGTTGCCTTAAAAAACGAAACGGTAGAGTTCTTCGCTTGTCTATCGGGAAAGTAGCGTGGAAAGTGTGGCCGAACGGTATCGATAATCGTTAAAACGCGGAAAAGGCAAGGGGTAAAACGGTACGCCCTCTATTCTCGTTAGGATAGGTAAGGGGTAAAACGGTAATCCCTCTATACCCATTAGGTGTAGCGATAAGAAGCGAAGAATTGAGATGAGTGAGGGGGTGTGCCAACGGTTGCGACGAGCGCCCGGTGTACCCCCGTACACGACGCGAGCGCAACCGCGCATATCCCACGAAAGCGGAAAGACGAATAGACAAGAGGCAAAACGGTACGCCCTCTATACCCATTAGGTGTAGCGATAAGAAGCGAAGAATTGAGATGAGTGAGGGGGTGTGCCAACGGTTGCGACGAGCGCCCGGTGTACCCCCGTACACGACGCGAGCGCAACCGCGCATATCCCACGAAAGCGGAAAGACGAATAGGCAAGAGGCAAAACGGTACGCCCTCTATACTCATTAGGTGTAGCAATAAGAAGCGAAGAATTGAGATGAGTGAGGGGGTGTGCTAACGGTTGCGACGAGCGCCCAGTGTACCCTCGTACACGACGCGAGCGCAACCGCGCATATC
>CAMPCZ010000156.1 GCA_946648015.1 uncultured Clostridia bacterium | reverse complement strand
CAACGACGCCAGCACCTTCGACGCCGGCAGCGTGTTCAACAAGTACATCGATGGACTGTTGAGCGCCTTGGCTGATGCCAATTGGGCAGTATCATACGATGTCGCTGATGATCGCATCGCAGCTTCGGACAGAGAACCGTACGTCTACAGCAAAGTCATCTTTGCAAAGAACCTATTTTAAGGAGGACAATATGTCTACGCCAACGAGCATTGTACTCGAAAAACAAATTATTCACGGCTATGCAGATTTGACCACCCGTAAAGTGAATGCCGGGCAAACCGGATACGAAGGTCTGCCCATGAGGTGGACCGGTCAGATCGACATTGAATTTACGCCGTCGCAAGAAAAAACACCGTTAGCCTCCGGCGACGATCCTCGCTGGGGCGAAATCTTGGGGCCTGTTCTCGGAACAGTCAAAGGAACATTCTACGATGTCCCGCTGCAGTACGCCGAGCAAATGCTCAGCGTTAAGTACAGCTCCACCGATGGTTTGGTAGTCGGCGAGGACGACACGCCGGACGTGTGTATAGGCATGGTGTTTGACACGTCTGTGAAGCACGAGACCACTGGTGCCGTATCCACCAACAAACTCATCCTTTACAAGGTATCGCTCGACCTGCCCAAAACCGTATTCAAGACGAAAGGCGAGGGCGACAACGCCGTGGCAACCATTGAGCTGAACGGCAAAGTGTGGCCTGCTTTCTATACCAAGACCAACGGAACCACGGGGCGCCGCACGTATGCAAAAGTGAACAGTGTGCTGAATCCCACCAAGTTTGCGGCGTATGCCGGAACGCTTGAGTGGCCAACTGACTTCACGCCTGACGGTTCTACACCTGCCGTAGAGCAAAACAGCGGCTCGAATGGCGGTGGAGCAAATAGTGGCGGCGGAACGAACAATGGCGGCAGTACGCTGACCTAATAGGAGGGACAAATGAATACTATCGTTGAACAACTGAAACAAGCACTTTTGAACAACACCGGCAAGTATGTTGAGGGCGATACCATCGCCGATGTATTGGCGAGTTACAACGCGCACTTCATCAACGCGACCGCTGAAAAGTTGCCCGCGTCTTGCATTTCTTGGGCTCCCGGCGAAACGACCAATAAGGCAAAAGCTAATCAGGCTGCAGTCAAGGTTGAGCAAAAGGGACGCGCTATCATCGTCAAAGGCAAGCTGAACGACCTGCAAAGCTTTGCCTCTGCAAATCAAGAGCAAGGCACCGCAAAGTGGCTGTGCGTAGTGTTTGACACTCACGAAGATGCCATCACCGACGTTACATGCAACGGGTCGGCGATGACCGCCGACGACGTCACTGAGGCAGCGAGCGTCGGACAGGGCGCGGGCAAGTTTGTCTTATGGATTAAGGCCGAGGTTGTGTCGATCACGCCCAAGTCTGTAGCCCTTGCGACCGCATCCAAGCCCGCCGCAACCTATACGGTGAGCTTCGTCAACGAGTAGATCGACGATTGCGGAGGTGACATATGGCAGTCAAAAGATACACTCCCAAGTACTCGAAGGCGTACGAATACACTGACTCCGAAACAGGCGAAACCGAAATCATCGCCTTCGCCGCCAACGCCAACCTGATGCCCGTATTCAAATCGATGTCGGGCATCGAGTTGACAGACGCGATCGATGAATATACGAGCAATATAACGAGCGCACTCGACGAACAAAACCTGCGTGCTATCGTTGCATTTGACTCGGCGCCGACAACCGAAGAAAAGCTCGACGCCATCAAAAACAACGCCGAAGCGTTTGGCGCGATGATGAAAACGGTTAACGAGATGATGGCTGTCAAAGGCAGTGGCTTAAGCCTCATCGAGCTGCTGTTAAACGCCTCGCATATTTGCGCCCTACCGGAGTCGGATTGGGCAGAGGCGTCGGCACTCGGCACGGAACTTCTGCCTCAAGAGATCTATCGAGATGTGGCGTTCGCCTTTGAGATCATACACCTTGCATTTGATTGGGTCGAGTTCGCAAAAAAAAACTCACGTCGATAGGTGGCGGTAGCCCATCAGAGCAAGTCAAGGCGGCGATCAAACAGTATGGACTGACTTCCGCATTGCTCTATAACATGTCGCAGCACGGTTTTGCGCCCAACGTGATGCGCTTCGGTATGAACGTTGTGATGGATGCCATCAACTTTGGCTCTGCAGTCATGAGTGATGACAAAAACAACGGGCATCAGGTTGCGGATCTTAGTACTACACCCGTTGGGTTTGAGGAGGCATAGTCATGGCGTGGAACGATGGCGTTAGCAAAGAGATGAGCGATATGTTTGGTGCCGTTATCAAAGGGCTTGACGAGGAAACGAAACAGGCTGCCCGCGAGGTGATAGACGAGGAAGCACAATCCTTCTATGCTCGAGTCAAAGCAGCTACGCCGCAGAAGACCGGCGGGGTTGCCGCCTCGTTCAAACTCACGAAGATAAACCGTGGTGAGAACTGGTACGGGTATAGTGCCGAGTTTGAGGGCACTGCCCCAAACGGCACGCCATATCAAAAAATAGCGAACGTGTTGGAATACGGTCGCCCGGCAAGCGCAGAGGATCCACATTCTGCGGTAGCCGGACGCCACTTCGTACGTGTTGCGGTTCAAAAACTCAAAGGGATGG
>CAMPCZ010000155.1 GCA_946648015.1 uncultured Clostridia bacterium | reverse complement strand
TAGTCGAAAATAGTGAAAATAGGCCGCATATCAGCGCGTAGTCAGCAATTCGTCCGGCAACGTAACGACCATATTATCGATGCCCAATGCGTCCTCTGTCATGGCAAAGCATAGCCGATAGGCGGTGAGTTGTTGTCGCTTGTAGCCCAGTCGACGATTGACGTCGTCTACGCCGTATTTGCCGTCGCCTACGATAAAGTGCCCGCTATGCGCAAGTTGCGCGCGCAGTTGGTGCGTTTTGCCGCCCTCCAATCGCACGTCCAGCAAGGTAGTGCGGCCGTCGTAGGCAAGGGGCGTTATATCGCAACAAACGCGCTGCCCGCCCTCGCAAGGAACGTCGTAGACGCGCACTTTGCCTTCCTCTGCGTTTTTTTGCAAATAGCCTACCAACCGGGTAGCCTCCGCTACCCTGCCCCACACCCTGGCGCGATAATACTTGATGACTCGGTGATCGCGCATGGCGGCAAAAAGCGCTTGGTATGCCGCAGGATTGCGCGCAAACAGCACCAAGCCGTCCGTGTTGGTATCTAAGCGGTGCATTACCTGCGTTTGGCTGCCGTAGACAAAGGCCGCGAGCGCGGCAAAAGAGCGATCACCGTCCGTTTCGACTCCCTTGGGTTTGTACAACACCAAAACGTTGTCGTCCGCGTAGATCTCCTTGAGGTGGATCATCGCGGGCGTACAAAACAAATCGAGGGTGCTACCCCTCGATACGATAGAGCCTTCTTTTTGCCTTTGGCCATTGACAAACACGTCTTTTTGGCGTAGCAATTTGACCAACAGCGAATAGGCAAGTTCGGGATATAGCGCCGAAAGCACTTTGGCTATCGGCTTGTCCTCCCCCTCCCAACGGCGTGTGAAATAACTCATTTGACGGTTTTGTTTTTGCTGAGGATCTCGCTGATCTTGGCCATAAAGGTTTCGATATCCTTAAACTCTTGATACACGCTGCAATAGCGCACGTACGCTACGTCGTCTATACCTTTGAGTCCCTCCATCACCAAGTCGCCTATGCGGGCGGTAGACACCTCGTTGGAACCCGAATTCAACACGGCCTTGGTGATGTCGTTGACCAAACGATCTATTTTGTAGATGGGAACGGGGCGCTTTTCGCACGCTTTGACGATGCCCGCGCGCACTTTGTTGGCGTCGTATTCCTGCCGACCACCGTTCTTTTTGACCACGTAGATAGAACTCTGCTCCACCATCTCGTAGGTGGTAAAGCGGCGCTTACATTGCAAGCATTCGCGCCTGCGGCGAATACTGGTGCCGTCCTCGGTCATACGGCTGTCTATCACCTTGCTATCCACACATCCACAATAATTACACTTCATACTTCGCTCCTTATGGCCTAAGTATATACTACATTTTGTGGAAAGTAAAGATATTTGGTGTTTTTTTCAAAAATCTTGTAGTTTTACATGGGTAGCATAGGCCTATCGGGCAAGTTTACCAAAATGACGTCGTCGCCTATGCGGCAAATATTGCGCCAAGGCACAAATACGCATTTGTCGTCGCTGATGGTCTTGAACAAACTCTTATCGTTGGGCAATACCAATCCCAAAACCTGCCCGTTGAGGGCGAGGGACAAGTCTATGATATGACCGAATTTTTTGCCATCGGCCATATTTACCACTTCTTTGGCGCGCAATTCGCAGAAACTGATTTCCATACTACAATGTATGTATAGACCCCGCAAAAAATGAGATAATAAAAGTAAGCCGCCTTGTACATAGGAGGATTTATGGCTTATAAAGTAACTTTATCGGGCATCGAAACGGACAAATTGCCCAAAATGAGCAATCAGGAAAGCATGCAAATATTGCGCGAAATGCAAGCGGGCGACCAAAGCCGCCGAGATTATTTTTTGACGTGCAACCTCAGGCTGGTGTTGAGCATCATTCATCGCTTCAAGTATGAGCAAGACCGCGCGGACGACGTATTTCAGGTGGGTTGTTGGGGCTTGGTGAAGGCGCTAAACAATTTCAATCCCCAATACGGCGTGCTTTTCTCCACCTACGCCGTGCCTATGATAGTAGGCGAAATACGTCGATATCTGAGAGAAAGCACGGCCCTGAAAGTGAGCCGCAGTATGCGCGACACGGCCTATAGGGTAATGCAGGCCAAAGAGGAAATGCGCCTACGGGATATCAATGAGCCGACTTATGACCAAATAGCGCAATACTTGGGCATAGAAGTAGGCGAAATAGTGTGTGCGCTGGACGCTATGGCCGACCCTATTTCGATAGATGAACCGGCCTTTGCGGACGGAGACGAAAGCGCCACGGTGCGCGACCAGATCGCCGAGAGCAAAGACCACGAAGAACGACTTGTGGAGCGCATAGCGTTGCGTGACGCATTGGGCAAATTGAGCCCCAAAGAGCGCGAGATCATCGACCTAAGGTACTACCAAGGCAAAACGCAGACCGAAATATCGCAGCTGCAAGGGGTGAGCCAGGCGCAAATATCGCGTATAGAATCCTCCGCCATAGCCCGACTGCGGGCCTATATGACGTAGAAATAGCGTTGCTTCGGCAACGCTTTTTTAATCGACGTACTTGGTGATCTCTTTGCGCAGTTTGCCGATAACCTTTTTTTCCAAACGAGAAATATAACTCTGGGATATGCCC
>CAMPCZ010000154.1 GCA_946648015.1 uncultured Clostridia bacterium | reverse complement strand
GGGTATGAAGTATGCCCAAGGTATCTTGGCGGTGCGCGGCGGTCAAACCGCGCACGCGGCCGTGGTTGCCCGTGGTATGGGTACCTGCTGTGTGTCGGGTTGCGGCGACATTCGTATGCACGAAGAGGAGAAATATTTTGAGTTGGGCGGCAAAGTCTTCCACGAGGGCGACGCGTTGTCCTTGGACGGCTCCACCGGCAACATTTACGATTGCATCATCAAGACCGTGCCTGCCGATCCCAATAGCGGTTACTTCGGCCGTATCATGAAATTGGCCGACAAATACAAAGCGATGGGCGTGCGCACCAATGCCGATACTCCCGCCGACGCCGAGCGCGCCGCCGAGTTGGGTGCCCAAGGCATCGGTTTGTGCCGTACCGAGCATATGTTCTTCGGCCCCGGTCGTATCGACAAATTCCGCGAGATGATCTGCTCCGAGACCGTAGAGGAGCGTACCAAAGCTTTGGACGCCATCGAGCCCATGCAACAAGCCGACTTCGAAGGTTTGATGGAAGCCCTCAAGGGTCAACCCGTCACCATTCGCTTCCTCGATCCTCCTCTCCACGAGTTCGTACCTACCGATGAGAAAGATATCGCCGACTTGGCCAAGGCACAAGGCAAGACCGTTGCCGAGATCAAGTTGATTTGCGACAGTTTGCACGAGTTCAACCCCATGATGGGTCACCGTGGCTGCCGTTTGGCCGTTACCTATCCCGAAATCGCCATTATGCAAACCAAAGCCGTCATCAAAGCGGCCATCGCCGTGTCCAAGCGTCATCCCGATTGGAACGTCGTGCCCGAGATCATGATTCCTTTGGTCGGTGAAGTCAAAGAGTTGGCTTACTGCAAAAAGACCGTGGTCGCCACTGCCGACGCCGTCATCAAAGAGGCCGGCGTAGACCTCAAATACGAGGTGGGCACCATGATCGAGATCCCCCGCGCGGCTCTCACCGCCGACGAGATCGCCAAAGAGGCCGAGTTCTTCTGCTTCGGCACCAACGACCTGACCCAAATGACCTTTGGTTTCAGCCGCGACGACGCCGGCAAGTTCTTGCCCAGCTACTATGCCGCCAAGATATACGAGTTCGATCCCTTTGCTCGTCTCGATACCGTCGGCGTGGGCAAATTGATGAAGATGGCCGTTGCTTTGGGTCACCAAGAGCGCAAAGACATTCATTGCGGCATCTGCGGTGAGCACGGCGGCGATCCTTCCAGCGTCGAGTTCTGCCACAAGATCGGCTTGGACTACGTGTCCTGCAGTCCCTTCCGTGTGCCCATCCCTCGTTTGGCCGCAGCGCAAGCCAACATCAAAAATCCTCGCAAGTAATTCTTGACACAACAAAAACGGCTGTCTTCGGACAGCCTTTTTTGTTGTATGGAGACGTATGCGCCAAAACCGTTCTCACGCATAGTACCGACCAGCCGTTGCGGCTTGCCGAGGCAGGCGATATCAGTGAATAGGCACAATTAAACCCGCACGGCCGTGCGGCAGAATATGGCTATCGACCGTAATGCGTGCCGAACAGCAACTCGAACGTGACCACCAAAAATATGATGTAAACGATGGTGGAGATGCACGTGATCACGATGGCTACTTTGCCCATCGTAACGTCGGCCCCCGTGTTGCGATTGATGGCTAGCGCTCCGAATACAAAAGCCAAAAGCGACAGAGCGGCAAATACGGCGGAAGCAATGCCATAGGCGTTGCCACCATCGGCTTGGCGCAAAGCAAGCGCGGTAAATACAACGGCCAAGGCAGGCATGACGACGGCAAATCCAAGGGATAGCGCGCCGTAGCGCATTTTGTCCACGTGCTTGCGTTGCCACTCGATGGGTAGCGTTGCGTGGCACATGGGGCAGGTGGACGTTTTGGCCGTTACGGGTTTTTGACAGTTGGGACAGATATATTTCGGTTTCATAGTTCGGCTTATTGTATCATTCGGCAGACAAGTTGTCAATCCGATTGGCGCAGTGCTGTTGAATTTGACGACGCGTTGTGGTATAATGTGCGTATGAAACTGCTTTCACCCGTTGGCAATATGGAAAGTTTGCGTGTGGCGGTGTGGCACGGCGCCGATGAAGTGTATCTCGGCGTATCCGGCTACAACGCGCGCAACAACATAGATGGATTTACCTTGGATACCTTGCAAGAGGCGGTGGACTTTGCGCACGTATATGGCGTAAAGGTTTGCCTTACCGTCAACATATTGTTTGCCGACGAGGAGATGCAGGCGGCCGTCGACTTGGTGGTGGCGGCCTACGATATGGGCGTGGACGCCTTTATCGTGCAAGACTTGGGTTTGGCCGATTTGTTGCATCGATTTGCGCCCGCAATTCCCTTGCACGCTTCCACGCAGATGGGCTTGCACAATTGGGAGGGGGTAGAGGCCGTGCTTCCCTACGGATTTCGCCGCGTAGTGCTGTCGCGCGAAACGCCTCTTGCCGAGATCGCCCGTATTCGTGCCAATACTGACGTGGAAATAGAATATTTCGTACAAGGTGCGCTTTGCGTTAGTTTTTCGGGCAACTGCTACTTGTCCGAGCGACTATGCGACGCCTCGGGCAATCGCGGCAAGTGCAAGCAACTGTGCCGTTTGCCCTATACTCTTGTGCGCGACGGCGAGACGATCAAAAAAGGTTACTTGCTGTCGGCCAAAGACTTCAAT
>CAMPCZ010000153.1 GCA_946648015.1 uncultured Clostridia bacterium | reverse complement strand
GATATCACCTACAAAGATCTCGTTTTGCTCAAGAGCAACAACGTAACCTCTATCCGCACCTGCCATTACCCCAACGCCGCGTTTTTCTATGAGATGTGCGACGAATTGGGTATTTTGGTCATGAGCGAAAACAATTTGGAAACGCACGGTTTGGCACACGTATTGCCCCGCAATAACGAGTTGTGGACGAAACATTGCGTCTATCGTATGCAAAATATGGTGCGAAGCTACCGCAACCACCCTTGCATTATCTTCTGGTCGCTTGGCAACGAGTCGGGCATAGGCAAGTCGTTCTTCACAATAAAGGAGGCGGCTTTGGCATTGGACAAAACGCGCCTTATACACTACGAGCCCTACCACAAAGTGAGTGACATTGTCAGTTCTATGTACGCCACCCAAAACAGTATGCAAAAAATTGCCGACAACAAAACCTTCATCCATAGCCGCGCGTTGTGGAACTTGGGCCTTGGCAATTTGCTCACGTCCGGCCAATACAAAGACAAACCCTACATTCAATGCGAGTACGCGCATTGCATGGGCAATAGTCTTGGCAACTTTGGCGAATATTGGGACGATTTCGAGCGCAATCCGCGCCTTACCGGCGGCTATATATGGGACTTTGCCGACCAATCCATCAAGCGCGTGGTGGACGGCCAAGTGCAATGGACGATGGGCGGCGACTGGGGCGACAAACCCAACGACGGCGTATTTGCATACAATGGCATATTGCGCGCCGATCGCTCGCCCAACCCTGCTTTTTACGAAGTATTCAAGTGCTACCAACGCATTCAATGCACGCTCGATGCGGGCGTTTTGCACGTTTGCAACAAACATTCCTTCCGCACGCTCAACGACTATACAATGGAGTTGATCTTACGAGTCAACGGCATTGACAAAACGACGCGCACCTTCGATTGCGCTACCGTATTGGCCGACTTGCAGCCCTTTGCCGTCGGCACATTTACGTTGCCCAAAGAGTTCGCCATTGGAGACGAAAAAGCCGAGCATTGCGTCATCGTCAAGTTCCGTCTAAAGGCCGCCTGCGCATATGCGCCCCAAGGCTGGGTCGTTGCATACGACAGTTTTGAGCTAAACCGTTTGCCCGCAGGCGCAGTACACAGCAAAGGTAAAGTCAACTACGATGTAGACGGCAACGTACTCACCGTATACGCCGGCGCTACCACCTACCGTCTCAACGTAAATACCGGTACGATCGACAGCATTACCAAAGGCGGATTTGAGTATTTGACTACGCCCGTCAAGCCCCAACTGTGGCGAGCCATTACAAACAATGACAAATATCCGCCCAACAACTTTGTCAGTTTTGAAAAATTGCTCGGTCTTAGCAAATTCCGCAAGGCAATGACCAAGCTCAAATGCGTTGGTTCCCGTCTGACCGAGGGCGATGCGTTGTCGGTGCATTTCGATATGCACATGCCCTATATCAGCGGATTTGGCGTAGATTTCACTTTCTATGCCGACGGCGCCGCCCGTATGTCTATGCGTCTGACGCCCACGTCCGATCTTATTCGATACGGCTTTGAATTTGGCTTGGCCGAAGGTATGGACGGTGTAACCTACTACGGCAAAGGCGAGCACGAAACCTACTGCGACCGCGCCCGAAACGCCATAGTCGGCGTATATCACAAGAGCGGCGAAGAAATGACGCACGACTACCTCAGCCCCCAAGAAAACGGCAACCGTATGGATGTGCGCTGGGCCACCATAGGCGCCAAGCAAAAAATCAAGATAACGGCCGTCAGCCACAACTTCCAGTTGGGCGTGCATCCCTATACGGTACAAATGCTCGACGAAGCCACCCACCTGCACGAATTGGGTCGTTTGCCCTACCTTACCGTCAACGTCGACGGCGCACAACGCGGCGTAGGGGGAGACATTCCTGCCATGGCATGCCTCAAAAAGCAATATAAACTGCCCAAATTCCACACGTATACTCTTTCTTGCGATATAGCCGTCGACTAAACGAAATGTTCTCTCCTCTTCGCAAAAAACTTGTCGAGGCCATTACGGCGGTCGTACCCGTAATGGCCGTCGTATTGATTGGCTACTTTACGCCTTTCGTCGACTTGACTCCTACGGAGTTGGTGGCGTTTTTGGTGTGCGCCGTAGTCTTGATCTTGGGCATAGCGCTATTCAACATGGGCGCGGACCTTGCTATGATGAGCATAGGCGAATCCATGGGCGCCAGCCTTACCAAACGCAAGAAAATGTGGCCTCTTTTGGCGCTTTCCTTGGTGATGGGCGTTTTGGTAACGGTGGCGGAACCCGATCTATCGGTATTGGCCAACCAAGTTAAATCCGTTATCAATAGCTACGCGTTAGTGTTAGGCGTAGGCGCAGGCGTTGGCTTGTTTCTCACGATGGGCATACTCAAAATCGTGCTCAAACGCGACCTGACGCCCATGCTTATCTTTTTTTATTTTTTGCTATTCGCCGTAGCAGCCATACTCATCGAAACGCATCATCAAGCATTTTTGCCCATGGCATTCGACTCGGGCGGCGTTACCACCGGCCCCATCACCGTGCCATTTTTGATGGCGCTTGGCATCGGCGTAGCCGCCACCGTCGGCGGCAAAAACAGTAGCGAAAACAGTTTCGGCCTTATTGCACTATGCTCTATCGGCCCCGTTTTGGCGGTACTATTGCTATCCCTGTCGGTCA
>CAMPCZ010000152.1 GCA_946648015.1 uncultured Clostridia bacterium | reverse complement strand
TTGGCCATTGGACTCTTTGCACTGTTGCGCCCCGGAGACACGCTTTTGTCCGTAACCGGCAAACCGTACGATACGTTGGATAGCATCATCAACGGCGACGGCGCAGGCAGCATGAAAGAGTACGATATCCGCTATCAACAAGTAGATCTCATCGGCGACGAATTCGATTATGACGGCATACGGCAAGCCATGCTACAATACCACCCGAAGGTAGTGTTTATTACACGCTCCAGAGGATATTCTTCGCGCAATGCTTTGAGCGTGCAAGCCATAGGTGAGTGCATATCGTTCGTAAAAGAAATAGACGCCTCGGTGCTTGTGTTCGTTGATAATTGTTATGGCGAATTTGTCGATTACGAAGAGCCTACCGAGGTAGGTGCAGATCTCATGGCGGGCAGTCTTATCAAAAACGTGGGCGGCGGATTGGCACCGACAGGCGGCTACTTGGCCGGCACCAAAGCATGCGTAGAGCAGGCTTCCTACCGCCTTACGGCCCCGGGCATCGGCAACGAGGTAGGGTCCTATGCCTACGGCTACCAATACTATTATCAAGGGTTATTTATGGCTCCCCACGTGGTAGGCGGTGCCGTCAAGTCGAGTGTGTTATTTTCGCAAGTGTTTTCCAAAGCGGGCTATAAAACCATTCCCGCGCCCGGCAATAAGCCAAACGACATCATTTGCAGCATCGTATTCGACACCGAGGCCGAACTGATCGCTTTCATTCGCGCGATACAAAAAGTTTCGCCCATAGATTCCAACGTGGTACCATATCCGTGGGATATGCCGGGGTACCAAGACCAAGTGATCATGGCGGCGGGCACCTTTGTCGGTGGCGCAAGTATCGAATTGAGTGCCGACGCGCCTATCAAAAAACCATACATTGCATACTTACAGGGTGCATTGACCTACGAACACGCCGAAATCGCTTGCGAAGCGTGCCTGAATGCGGTAAAGGAGGCAAAAAATGGCTAATCCGAACGTTGGTAAAGAATGTATTTTGTGCCCCGGCGCTATTTGCGACGACTGCGGAGCCTGCGAAATGTGCGACCTGGATCCGACCAAGCGCTGCGACAACTGTATGAAATGCTTGGATACAGCCGACTATAGCGGCGTGCTGATCGATAGAGTAGAGTTAAGCGAAGGGCACAAAAAACGCAGTTGACAAATACTGCTTTACTCGTCTTTGTGCAGTTTGACCACGCTTGCGGCTTGCCGTTTGATATCTTCACTCATGGCGGCATAGTGTTTTTTCGTCGTGTTTACGTCCGAGTGACCCAAAACCGTTGCCACAACGTAGATGTCTTTCGTTTCACGATATAGATTAGTGCCAAAGGTAGAGCGCAACTTGTGCGGCGTAATATGCTTAGTTGGTACGGCTACTTGCGCATATTTGCGCACCAGCACTTGTACCGTGCGCACGTTGATGCGCCTATTTTGCAAGGACAAAAACAAAGCGTCTGTATCGGCGCCGACGTTTAGCCTTTCGGCCAAATAGTTCTGCAAAGCGATCACCACCTCATCGGGCATATACAGTATGGTACGATTACCACCTTTTCTCGTTACGACAAATTTTTTGTTATCAAAATCAACGTCGTCAATATTCAACCCAACGCATTCGCTGATACGAATGCCGGTGCCCAACAGTAGAGTGATAATGGCAGTATCGCGCAAGGCTACGTTTTTGTGATAAGCGGCAGCGTGGCCTTCGCCGAGGCTTTGTCCGTTCTCTACCACGTCCAAAAACTTTTGCATCTCGTCCGCCTCTAATCGAATGATCTCTTTTTCGTGGAGTTTGGGCGTCAATACCTTTTCGGACACGTTTTGTGACAGCATATCCTTGTTGTACAAATACTTAAAAAGCGAGCGAATCGCCGATAATTTGCGTGCTCTGGCACGCAAATCATTGCGGTATTGCTTGTCGCCGACCGAGTACAAAAACAAATAATCCAAATATTCTTCGATATCCGTTTGCGTAACGGCATTCAGTTTGTCCAAGCCGAAATCTCTCGGCGTAATGGTACCGAATGTTCCGGTAGAGCAGAGGTAACGGAAAAATATAAGCAGATCTCTTGCATAAGCCAATCGAGTGAGCGTAGACGTTCTGGAAGAGATCGCAACAAAATAACCTCCACAATAGGGTGGCAGTTCTCTGCGCAACTCACGCAAACGAAAGGTATTTTGATTATCTCGCTCGTCAAAGTAATTGTCCATAGTTTTATTGTAAGGGGTAAGGGAGCGAAATGCAACAACTTTTGCGAAAAGATTTTGTCGAAGAAAAAAAGTCGCCGTAGCGACTTATACTTCCTCTTCTTTGTCTACACCCAGCAATTCGTCGGATGAAACGTGTAACAACTTGCAAAGCTGAATGATATAATTTATACTCGGCTCGTTGCGACCTTGCTCCCAATGCGCATAGCAACCTTCGGTTACCCCAAGCATATCCGCCATTTCTTTTTGGGTATACTTGCAGCGCTTGCGAGTGATTATGAGATTGTACTTAAAATTATTCATACCTTACCTCGTAAAACGTATACATATTCTATCATACTCCGCAAGATTTTGCAAGGCATTTTCAAAGAATTCTTTAGAACAAGTGAAAATTTTGAAAATATACAAAAAATACCAAATCTATACATATTATATAGATAATCTATACATAACGTTTAGTTTATGATACTTTTGCAAATATTATTGTAAATCCTGCAAAAGGCTGAATGGAAGGGCAGAGC
>CAMPCZ010000151.1 GCA_946648015.1 uncultured Clostridia bacterium | reverse complement strand
TCTGTCAAAGAGCAAATAGCCCATTTTGGGGTTGATGAGTTGCAAATTGCGTTTGAGCACAGTGGTGGCCTTTTCGTCATCGCAATTATACATTATGACCACCTCGGTGGACTGCAACATATCCACCACGCGTTGGCGCATATTGTTGAAATACACCTGAAACGTCTCGGCATTGACCACCGTCAGCTGTTGCGCCAAATACACGCATTTGGGCAAGCGGTAGGCTTCCTTATCCCACATGACGTTTTGCTCGATATAGATGAGGTCGGGACGATATTGCTTGATGATATCCTCATAGAATTGCTCGGTGAGTTCGGCAGGGCTCTCCACTGACACAAGGCTGACGTGATTGATGCGCATCAGGCGTTTGTCGTACTCGGTGTTGCCCTCCTCGCAGCTGATGAGCACCTGCCTTGCGGCCGCGTCGATAAACAACTCCTCGCGCCAAGCGTCGTTGAGAAAATACGTTTTGCCGCTCTCCAAAAATCCGTTGACGGCAATAACGGGTACACCGCGCGTACTCATAGCGCAAACAACGCCTTGATAGCGTCACGGTCCAGATTGGCGCCGATAACGCAAAGGCGCCCGGTGTAGTCGGGTTCGCCCAGGCGAATTTCGTAATCGCCGGCGACCAAGTCGAAGTAGTACCACTTGCTTTGGTCGGCTGCCTTGACTATGCCCTTGCTGCGCAAAACTGAGCCGTAAGTATCGGTGCACAATTCATGCAAAATGGCGTCGAGCTGCTCGTGCGTGTAGGCGTTGACGGTCTCCACGCCCCAACTGTCAAACACTTCGTCGGCGTCGTGTCCGTGATGATGGTGTTCGTGCTCCTCGTCCTCTTCGTCGTGATGATGTTCGTGCTCGTCGTCATCTTCGTCGTGATGATGGTGTTCGTGCTCGTCGTCATCTTCGTCGTGATGATGGTGATGGCAGTGGCACTCTTCCTCTTCGCCGTGGTGATGTTCGTGCTCGTCCTCCTCTTCGTCGTGATGATGATGCTCGTGCTCGTCGTCATCATCGTCGTGGTGATGGTGCTCGTGCTCGTCGTCATCATCGTGGCAATGGCATTCCTCGCCGTCTTCGTGATGATGATGGTGATGATGGTGATGCTCATGTTCTTTGGCCGCGGCAGTAACCTCTTGCATAAGGGCGTCCATCAAAGATACGTCCTGCTCCAACACTTTCAAAAGACGCGCGCCATCGAGATCGCCCACGGCAGTGGTAACGATGTTGGCACGCTCGTTGAGCGAACGAATGAGGGCTACGGCGGCCTCTACCACCTCTTTGTCCACTACATCCACTTTGCTGACGACTACGGTGTTTGCTTGCTTGATCTGATCCACGTAGAACTCGCCGTAATTGCGCATATACATCTTGCACTTTTTGGCGTCTACGACAGTGGCCACGATATTAAGCGAAAGCGCGTCGCCGAATTTGACGATGGAATCCACTATATCGCTCAACTTGCCTACACCAGAGGGCTCTATAATGATGCGATCGGGCGAAAAACGGTCGATGATCTCGGCAAGCGAACGGTTGAAGTCGCCCACCAACGTGCAACAAATGCAACCGGAATTGATCTCTTTGATCTCGATGCCGGCCTCTTTGAGAAAACCGCCGTCTATACCTACTTGGCCAAACTCATTCTCGATAAGCACGACTTTTTCGTTTTGAAACGCGTGCGCGTACATTTTTTTGATAAGGGTGGTTTTGCCTGCACCCAAAAAACCTGAAATAACGTCTACTTTAATCATTCTATATAGCCTCCTAAATAAACGTACAATAGGTATTATAGCACAAATAATTCTTGTAGTAAACGAAATGCAAAAAAAAGTTGGTATGGTCATAATAATCATTGACAAACTGCGCGTTTTTTCTTACAATCAAACAATAAGGTGATTTATGCTGGAAGTCTTTTTGGATTCGTTGAAAGATAGCGCTATCGTGCTGGGTATCGTATTTGCGGTATACCTGATCTTGGCTTTTTTGGAACCGAAGTTTTCGCACAAAATGGAGCACGCGGGGCGATGGGCGCCCTTGATCGGCGCGGGCATAGGCCTTATTCCGCAATGTGGCTTTAGCGTAGTGGGCGCCGATTTGTACCACAAAAAGCATATCACGCTGGGCACTTTGATAGCCATATTCGTGGCCACCAGCGACGAGGCGCTACCCGTGTTTTTGGGCGCGACGGCGGAGCCGAAAAAGATGCTGATGGTGCTACCCCTTTTGGGCATTAAATTTGCGGCCGCCGTGGCATTTGGCTACTTGATAGACCTCATCTATCGCCGCACCAAAGAGGAAGTGCATCACCACGAGGACGAGTGCGAGTGCGAAGAAGTGGTGCACGTAGGATGCTGCCACCATCACATCGAAGAAGAGGCGGACAAAGAAAGCAAGTTGCACCAATATTTGCTGCATCCGCTGGTGCATTCGCTCAAGATTTTCGCCTATGTTTTTGTGGTGAATATGGTATTCCATACCATACTGTACTATGTAGGCGAAGAACCGGTGATGAACTTTTTGCAAAGCAGTCGATATGCGGCACCCGCCATCGCCGTGTTGGTGGGGCTTATTCCGAACTGCGCCAGCTCGGTGATGTTGGCCGAACTGTACCTGATGGGCGGGTTGAGCTTTGGCGCATGCGTAGGCGGCCTGTGCGTAAATGCGGGCTTGGGGCTGATGATGCTATATCGCAACGTAAAAGACGCCAAACACAACTTGGTGATAACCGCCATCATGATAGGCATAGGCCTCGTGGTTGGCTATGCGGTATTCGGCATTATGGAAGGCATTGGCCTGAACTAAGAAATCAATACGGAATAAATAATGCACGCCGCAAGGCGTGCTTTTTTTGTAAGAGTGCGCC
>CAMPCZ010000150.1 GCA_946648015.1 uncultured Clostridia bacterium | reverse complement strand
GCCAGCAAATACCCCGTTTGCAGTCCTGCCGTATAGTCTATGCCCGACAGCGCGTATACTCGTAGGTCACTCATGCATTGGGTGCCTCCACCACCACGTTGATGGGCCCGTCGGCCATGCTCTCGATCTTCATATCTGCGCCAAAAATGCCGCATTGCACGGGTTTTTGGGTGTATTTGATCACACTTTGTTTGAGATAATCAAACAAACTTTTGGCCTCCGCAAACGCCATCGCCCCCGAAAAGGAAGGTCTGCGGCTCTTGGCGTCGCAATACAACGTAAAATTGGGTATCCACTCTACGTCGCCCGCAATATCCTCGACCGAGCGATTCATCTTGCCCGCCTCGTCCTCGAATATGCGCATTTTGTATACGCGGTCCACCATCCAGTCCACCGAGGCTGTGTTGTCGGCAGGGGCAAACCCCACGTATACCAAAAGGCCGCCTTCTATCCGTGCGGTTTCGTTGCCGTCAACGCGGCAAGTCGCATACTTTACTCTTTGTATCACGGCTTTCATTTTCTTTCCCTCAATTTGCACAAGTTTTGGTACACGCGCGACTGCGCAAGGTCGATCGTACCGTTTCTGAATTGCAAGCGAAAACCCGTACCCACCGATATCACGCCCAACTCAAACAAAATGTAGAAGTGCGCGTACATATCCGCCACGTCGTATCCCAGCGATTGCATCTGCATACACAGTTCGTCAATGGTGCGGTATTTGCTTGGCTCTATGCGGCGTATGCCTCGCAACGTTTGTTCGACGTCGGCGGCATCCAAGTGCAAGGCGCGTATGCGATCCAAAAAGGCATAGTGCGGCAACAGCACCAATTCGGGATCGGGCGCTTTGCTGCCCACCCAGGCCAAATACCCACGCGACAAAGGCGCGTCCAAAAAAACTATGCTGCTATAATACTGCCAGCCCGTGGCGTCCTGCGGCGATACAAGCAACGTATGCAACGGATTCGATTCCGTTCTGCCCACGGCTATGCGGCCAAGCATATGGTATTTGTCCGCTTTCGTCAGGGCTTGTATCAATTCACGCGCACTATCTACACCGAAAGACACGAACAAAACGCCGTGTTTGCCCGAGAGGTCCGCCACTTCCTTTTCCAATGTAGATACACGCGTACCCACCTCTTTGGCGGGGTACAAAACCGTTTTGAGATAGGCGCCGAAAGCAGGCGCGCTATCGCGCATACGGGCCGTACCGGCCGTTACCACTTCGCTTATGCTCAACTGCATATAGGCGCGGTTTTGATATACGCGTTTGGCGCAATCGCAGTAGTAGTCGAAGCCCGCGCCCACAGCGGCGGCCGACAACAAGTATTGTCCGCCGAAGGCAATCACTTCTACGGCGTCGTTCATGCGGCACTTCACGTGTTCGGTATCGCCGATACGCGTAAGGCGGCAATCGTCGCTGTGCACCACAAATTTGGGTGCCGGATTGGCTTCGCCAAAAGGCTCCAAACGCGCAAGGTCGGCAAAAAAGTCGGCCTGCATCGTCTTATTATACACAAAATCAGCCTTGTGCTCGGGCACGAATACGTCGGCAGGATAATTGGCGCAAACGTAGTCGTTCAGCTCATCGGCAAATGCCTTGAGCTGTTCGGCTTTTACGCTCATACCCGCGGCGCCCGTATGTCCGCCAAAGGCTATCATTCTATGCTCCACCCCTTGCAAGGCGGCGAAAATGTTGACGCCTGCGATACTTCTTGCGCTACCCTTGTAGCAGTCGCCTATGTTGGCCAACAATACTACGGGGCGATAAAAATCACTCGCCAATCGGGATGCCACCAACCCCAATACGCCCGCTTCCCACTTGTCGTCCCACAATACGATCACGCGGCGTTGCGCCAAATCGTACGACTGCAATTTGGAATAGGCCTGATTGACCAACTGTTTGGTCAGGGTTTGGCGTGCCGTGTTGGCGGCGGCTATTTTCTCCACCAACTCGCGCACCACAAAGTCGTCGTCCGTCAAAAACAATTCCACCACGTCGGCGTCGTCGTTGAGCCGCCCCAGCGCGTTTATGCGAGGCGCTATGCGAAACCCTATATCGCTCGAGGTCACCTCCTCCAGGTCGCACGATTTGATGAGTGCGCGCAAACCTTTGCGCGCGTTGTTTTGCAACAGTTGCAGTCCATAGTACACGATGGTGCGGTTCTCGCCAAGTAGAGGCACCACGTCCGCCACGGTAGCAAGCGCGGCCAAGTCAAGGTATTGATCGGCCACTTCTTTGCCCGCCAATGCCTCCACCAATTTCATGGCGACGGCGGCACCGCAAATATTGCGCAAGCCCTCGTCGTTGCCGAGTTTTGGGTTGACAATGGTGCAAGACGGCAATTCATCTTGCGGCTCGTGGTGGTCGGTAACGATCACGTCCACGCCCAGATCCTGCGCATACTCCACCTCTATGCACGACGTTATGCCGCAGTCCACCGTTATCATCAAATCGGGCAAATAACGCTCCACTACTTGTTCGATGGCCGTTTCGCTCAGGCCATATCCGTCGGCGCGGCGAGGAATGTGATAGTACACCTCGGCGCCCACGCTTTTGAGATAAATCGTAAGAATGGCGGTAGCCGAAATACCGTCGCAATCATAGTCCCCAAATATCAAAATGCGCTCGTTTTGCGCGATAGCGGTCTTTATCCTATCGGCCGCTTCGGCCATATTGGCGATATGATCGGCAGGTATCATATCCTCCTTTTTGGGGTACAAAAACCGCATGGCTGACTCTACGGTATCTATGCCTCTCTTTTGTAGCAACGCGGCTATATCCTCGTGCAGTCCAAGCGCATTTGCAAATTCTTTCAATTCCATACTATCTCCTACGACGCTACCATTCGCAATTTCAAAAGGTATCCGTTTTGCATTGCCGCCTGTATCCTTCGATCATGCAGATGCAAACATAATTCTATTATATCTTGCCTACCGCGCAAAGTCAATCGCCGCTTGTCCCATAAACGGGAATGCAACGCTTAATCTTTCGCATCTATACCCTACCTCGTTTTGATTTGCCCGCGCAAAACATATTTTGTACTATACGTGTGCGCGCACGCGCATACCTTTTAATTTCAATTTGACAGCGCACACTTCTCAATTTGACAGCGCA
>CAMPCZ010000149.1 GCA_946648015.1 uncultured Clostridia bacterium | reverse complement strand
AGAGGAAGCGGACAAGCTACGCCGTGAGGCGGATGGGCGCAGGCAAGAAGCGCTCGAGTCACAGGCGCAAGAGAGTGCGACCGACGCGCCCTATGCGGAGTCTGCGGCGCACGACGAGCAGTCGGCAGATGGCGGCAACTCCCCCGCCTGCGAGGACAAGCCCTCGTCGTCCACCCGCGACAAGAGCGGTGCAAAGCAAGCCCCCGTGGCGGTGCCTACCGAAGCCAAACGCCTGTTGTCTACCTGGGCGGCGGCGTTTTTCGGCGCGCTGTTGGGCGGCGGAATCGTGGGCTTGGTGATGTATATTTTGCACGTTACGTTGCAATAGGAGATAGGTATGCTCAGCAAAAAGGAAACCGTCATAATGCGCGAGATATACAAGCGCACGCACGACAACAACGGCAAGTGTTTGGTACGCCCCGTTGATTTGATGGCGTCCATTCCGTACACCGTGGAGCTGACGAAAGAGGAATTGCCCCCCATCATGCAAAACTTGGCCTACGACGAATACTTCGAGTTGGTGGAGACCGAGAAGAAAGGGGAGTATTATTTTTGCATTACGCTTTTGCACAAAGGGTTTGCCTTTCAGCGCGCCGAGGAGCAACGCGTGCGCAGTCGCAAGAGCAGTATTCTCACCAAGGTGGGCCTCACCCTATTGGGCGTGCTTTTGGCCTGGCTACTGCGTTTTCTCATCGGCTTGTTGACCAAATAACAATGGAATATAAAGATTTCGTTTTGCATTCGCAATATCAGCCTATGGGCGACCAACCGCAGGCTATAGACGGATTGGTGGAGGGTCTCAAAAACGGCGAGCGCATGCAGGTGCTTTTGGGCGTAACGGGTAGCGGCAAGACCTTTACCATCGCCAACGTGATAGCCCGCGCCAACCGCCCCGCATTGGTCATAGCGCACAACAAGACTTTGGCCGCGCAGTTGTGCAACGAGTTGCGCGAGTTTTTTCCCGAAAACCGCGTGGAGTTTTTCGTTTCCTACTACGACTATTATCAGCCCGAGGCATATGTGCCGCAGACCGATACCTATATCGAAAAGGAACTGGATATCAACGACGAGATAGACAAATTGCGCCATTCGGCCACGGCCTCTTTGATGAGCCGACACGATACCATAGTGGTCAGCTCGGTCAGTTGTATCTACGGGTTGGGCGCGCCCGACGAGTACTTTCGCAACACCGTGCACGTGCGCGTCGGCGATACCATCGACCGTGACGCGCTCATCGAACGCTTGGTGTCCATACAATACGTGCGCGCCGACGTAGACTTTACGCGCGGCACGTTTCGCGTGCGCGGCGACACCCTTGATGTGTTTCCCATCAGTCAGAGCAATACGGCCGTGCGGTTCTATTTTTTCGGCGATGAGATAGAGCGCATCGCCGAGATCAATACCACCACCAACATGCCCGTAGCCGACCTCAAATTGGTAACCGTTTTCCCCGCCACCCACTACGTGATAGCAGGCAAAGAGGAGATGGAGCAGATCATCACCACCATTTTGGCCGATATGCAGGTGGAAGAAAAGGCCTTTCTCGACGCGGGCAAGTTTGTAGAAGCGCAGCGCTTGCGCCAGCGCGTAACCTACGATATGGAAATGATACGCGAGATAGGATATTGCTCGGGTATCGAAAATTACAGCCGCTATTTCGACGGACGCGCCGTGGGCACGCCGCCCTACACGTTGCTCGACTTTTTCCCCGACGACTTTGTGGTGTTCGTGGACGAAAGCCACATGACTTTGCCCCAAATACGGGGTATGTACAATGGCGACGTGGCGCGCAAAAAGAACTTGGTGGACTATGGTTTTCGCCTGAAGGCGGCCTACGACAACCGCCCCCTCAATTTTGCGGAATTCAACGAGCGGTTCAGTCAAATGATATGTATGTCGGCTACGCCCGCACCCTACGAGATGGGCGAGGCCGGCAACGTGGTGGAGCAGTTGATACGCCCGACGGGCTTGGTCGATCCGCCCGTAGAGGTGCGACCGGTAGAGGGGCAGGTGGACGACTTGATGGGCGCCGTCCGCGAGGCAATAGACAAGGGGGGCAGAGTGCTGGTGACCACCCTTACCAAACGCATGGCCGAGGATCTGACGGCATATCTCAAAGAGCACGGTTTCAGGGTGAACTATATGCACACCGACATCAAGACGTTGGAGCGTATCAAGTTGCTAACGGCATTGCGCAACGGGGACTTCGACGTGTTGGTGGGCATCAACCTTTTGCGCGAAGGGTTGGATTTGCCCGAAGTCAATTTGGTGGCCATTTTGGACGCCGACAAAGAGGGCTTTTTGCGCTCGGATACCGCGTTGATACAAACCATCGGCCGCGCCGCGCGCAACGCCACCGCTCGGGTGATCATGTACGGCGACGTGATAACGGACAGTATGCGCCGCGCCATAGACGAGACCAACCGCCGCCGCGAGGTGCAAATGGCCTACAACAAAGCGCACGGCATAACGCCTCAAACCATCGTAAAAGAGGTGAAGGATACCATCAAGATAACCGAAGCCGTCAAAGAAGAAAAGGGGCTGAGCCGCAAGGATACGCTGCGAGAGATAGAGATGTTGACGGGGCTGATGAAAGTGGCCGCCACCTCGCTCGACTTTGAGACGGCCATAGAGTTGCGCAACCGCATCGCTTCGCTGAAAGCGTCGCTGGAATAGCGTTCGGCCGCATACGACGAATAGTATTTGCAAGAGAGGACGACAATCGTCAAAGGGTACACTATGGGTGATTTTATTTACGTCAAAGGAGCAAAAGAACACAATCTGAAGAATATGGACGTCAAAATACCACGCAACAAGTTGGTGGTATTTACGGGGTTGTCCGGCAGCGGCAAGTCGTCGCTGGCATTCGACACCATTTTTGCCGAGGGGCAACGTCGCTATATGGAGAGCCTTTCGTCCTATGCGCGTATGTTTATAGGACAAATGGAAAAACCCGACGTGGAGTATATCGAGGGTTTGTCGCCCGCCATCTCCATAGATCAAAAGACGACGTCTAAAAACCCTCGGTCGACGGTGGGTACCGTTACCGAAATATACGACTATTTGCGCTTGCTGTACGCCAATATCGGCAAGCCGCATTGTCCGCGTTGCGGCAAGCCGATAGAGGAGACCTCGATAGACCAAATCGTGGACGCCATTATGGCA
>CAMPCZ010000148.1 GCA_946648015.1 uncultured Clostridia bacterium | reverse complement strand
TTGCGCGACAAGTACGAAACGCACCACAAAGTGCGCATCAGTGACGCCGCAGTTGCCGCCGCCGCCATCTTGTCCGATCGTTACATCACCGACCGCTACTTGCCCGACAAAGCCATCGATCTCATCGACGAGGCTTGCTCGCGCAAACGTATGCGTTGCTACACCCAGCCCGACGAGGTAACGAGACTCGAGGAGCAAATTGCCGATATGCAAAAGCAAATAGAGCGCGCCGGCAATGCCGAAGACTACGAGCGTTGCAGTGCGCTCAAACGCGAGCGGGATAAACTCAATCAACAACTGGCCGAGCGTCGCCTCAACTGGAACAACCAAATGCACGCCGACAATACCGAAGTCAACGAGGAGGATATTGCCGAGATCGTCAGCGACTGGACGAAAATACCCGTTACCAAAATCAACGAGGCCGAATCGCAAAAATTGCTCCATCTCGAGGAAACTTTGCATCGTCGTGTGATAGGCCAAGACGACGCCGTCAGAACGGTGGCGCAGGCAGTGCGCCGCGCAAGAGCGGGTTTGAAAGACAGCAACAGACCCATAGGCAGTTTCATGTTCTTGGGGCCTACGGGCGTGGGCAAAACCGAACTTTGCAAGGCTTTGGCCGAGGCTATGTTCGGGGACGAAAACATGATGATCCGCTTTGATATGAGCGAATATATGGAAAAGATCAACGTCAGCCGCCTTACGGGCAGCGCTCCTGGCTACGTCGGCTTCGAGGAGGGCGGACAGCTCACCGAAAAAGTGCGCCGCAAACCCTACAGCGTGGTGCTATTCGACGAAATCGAAAAGGCACACCCCGACATTTTCAATATTTTGCTGCAAATCATGGACGACGGACGCTTGACCGACAGCCACGGACGCACCGTAAGCTTCAAAAACTGTATCATCATTATGACCAGCAACATAGGCGCGGGTGAAATAGGTCGCACGGCGCTTGGTTTTGCCGGAAAAGCCGAGCAGATGGAGCAACTCAAAGAAAAGCAGATCGAGGCGCTCAAACGCACCATGAAACCCGAGTTTATCAACCGTTTGGACGAAGTGGTCATATTCAGCCGCTTGGGCAAGGCCGAAATAGAGAAAATTTGCGACATTATGCTCAACAATCTCGCCAAGAAATTGGGCGAACGCGACATTGCACTCAAGGTTTCGCGCGCAGCCAAAGCATATATCGTGGACAAAGGCACCGACGAGGAATACGGTGCCAGACCTTTGCGCCGCACCTTACGCAGTTTGGTAGAGGACGCCCTCAGTGAAAAGATCTTGTCGGGCGAAGTCAAGCGCGGCAACACCGTGTGGGTAGACGTTGACGCAACGGGGCTAACGTTCTCTACAAAAAAGCCCGAAAATGCCTAAAATTTGAAATTGCCCCTTGAAATGGGGGCAAAACTAAGGTATAATATAAGCAGAAGCAACGCTTCTAAAATACACAAGGAGGCAAATCATTATGCGTATCGAAATAGTTGGAAGAAAATATGATGTCAGCGCTCACTTGGACGAAGTCATTCGTCATAAAATCGACAAACAACTGGGGCATTATTTTTCGGATGATGATACCGCGCGCGTTGTCTGCCGCGAAGAACACGGCAAGTGCAAAATGGAATTGACCATCGTGTTGGGCTCCACCACTTTGCGCGCCGAGGAAACGTCGGACAATATGTACAACAACGTAGACGTCGTCGTGCCCAAAGTCGAGCGTCAAATGCGCAAATATCGCACCAAACTCAACAAAAATCTACGCGAGAAAATCGAGGTCTCTCCCGAAGCGGAGGTCGAAGCAGTACCCAGCCTTGTACGTACCAAACACTATCGTTTGCAAAGTATGTCGGTAGAGGACGCTTTGTTCCAAATGGAAATGCTCGACAACGACTTCTATTTGTTCCTCAATAGCGAAACCGGTTTGGTCAGCGTGGTCTACAAACGCAAAGACGGCGACGTAGGTTTGATAGAGGGCGAATTCTAACATACATAAATGGGGGGCTTTTATGCCCCCTTTTTTTGTTGGTAAATTGTCGAAAGCAACCTATATATATAAAAACTACCAAAGGAGATGTTTATGGAAGAAGAAATCAGTTTGCTGGACGTTCTTTTGGATCCGGACAACAAGGACAATATCATATTGAAAGCCACCGACGGCACCGAGATGGAATTTGAGCAGCTCGCCGTTATTCCCCACGAAGACGTTCTATACGTCGTTATGCGCCCTGTTACGCCTATAGACGGTGTGGCGGAGGACGAATGCATCATCTTCAAGGTAGTGGAAGAAGATACTACGCGCATGATGGTAGAAGACGACGAAGACAAAGCGCAAGAGATATACGACGAATATCTCAAATTGTTTGAAGAAGAACAAGATTAACTTTTCAAGCGCAAATCTGCGGACGTTTGAGAGCATTCCACGTTCGCTAACGTGCAAATACGCTTTACACAAGGCGCTCGCATAGTCGAGCGTCTTTTTTGTTTGCATTGGCCTTTTTGCGTTGCAGTCGGTTGCAATTCGTTTGGTAATGATATATAATAACGTTATGAATGCACAGTTTGAGTTAGGCATATCTACCGCCTCGTTGTTTATGCGGTATTATACGGAGGAAGCGCTTCCCATCGTGCGTAGGCTCGGTGCCGAAACGGCCGAGGTTTTTATGGGAACTTTTCGAGAGTATAAACCCGATTTCGGCGTCAAATTCGCAGCCGCTCGGGGTGATCTGCCCATTCACAGCATACACACGCTCAATCAACACTTCGAGCCGGAACTCTTCAACGCCAGTCCTCGCACGCGCGAAGATGCGGAGGAATGGCTGCGATTGGCGCTGGCAAACGGTCAAATGATGGGCGCCAAATACTATACCTTTCACGGACAAGCGCGCCTCAAACGCAGGCCGTACATCATAGATTGGCCCACCTTTGGCCCCAAAGTACGCCACGTCAACGAGATTTGCCAAGAGTACGGCATCACGCTTTGTTACGAAAACGTGCATTGGACATTATACAACTATCCGCAGTTTATTCTCGAAGCCGCACCCTACGACCCCGATTTGCGCGCCACTTTGGACATCAAGCAGGCTATGCAGGCGGGCATTGACGCTTTCCGATATTTGGAGGCCATGGGCGACAGATTGGCGACGGTGCACGTGGTCGACTACGACAAAGACGAGCGCCTGTGTTTGCCCGGCAAAGGTATTTTCGATTTCAAGCAACTGTTTCAACGGCTTT
>CAMPCZ010000147.1 GCA_946648015.1 uncultured Clostridia bacterium | reverse complement strand
CGCGTTGTTCGGGTACAACGACGCGTCGGGATTTGTCGGTCTTAGCGGCACGGAAGGGCGTTCCTCCATTCGACTCTTCCGTGCCCGAGACGTCGTATCCGAATTGCGCGAAGTGTCCGCCGAGATATGTCGCCTTTTGCGCAAAGGGTACAGATACCGCGATATTGCCATTGTGTGCGCCTCGGTCGGCGAATACGACGACGCGTTTCGCTCGGTATTTGCCGAGTACGGCATACCTCTATTTCGAGATACAAAGGTTTTGTTGGGCGACGAGCCGGCCGTTCGTTTGGTGATGGACGGGCTGGAGGCGCAAAGGCAAAACTTTTCTTTTGACAGTGTGATGAAAGTGGTAAAGAACGCTTTCTTTTCGCGCACGCCGGACGAAGTGGCCTATTTTGAAAACTATTGCCGCAAATTCGGCATAGCGTACACTCGTTTTTTGCAACCCTTTTCGCTGGGGGGCGAAGCGGACCATATCGAATTGGCCGAGAGCGTGCGCCTTTCGTTTGTGGATACCATATTGGATCTGTCGGGCGCGTCTACCGTGGGACAATACGTCGACAGGTTGGTGGACTTTTTTGCACGTTACGACATAGACGAAAAATTCGCCGCTTTCTATGCGGCGCAGACCCGGGGCGAGTTTTGGGACGCCGCCAAACGCAGCGAACAGGTGCCCACGAGATTTAGACAATTGTTGTCTCTTACCAAGCGCTTGTTGGGCGATGAAGAAGCCGACTTGGACAAGTTCATTATGCTCATGCGCTCCTCGTTGGACAGCGTGCGTATCAGCCTTTTGCCTCGCAGCGCCGACTGCGTGTATATAGGCGAGGCCAAGGACAGTCGCTACGATCGCGTAAAGGCAATGTTTGTGGTGGGCGCGGCCGACGGCGTGTTGCCCGAAACGCCCGTGGCAGGGTCTATTTTGTCGGACGCCTTCTATAGCGCCTTGCAGTCGCAAAACATCGTAGTGGCACCTTCGCCGAAAGACGAGGGGCGCTACGCTTTGTTTTATTTGGAACAACTGTTGCTGTTGCCCACCGAGTGCTTGTACGTCAGCTACTGCGCCAAGGCTCCCGACGGTGGCGACCGTTTGCCGTCCGCGCTCGTCGGGGCGTTGTCTTCGCTGTTTCCCGCGTGTTGTTCGGCAGTGCATACGGACGTATTGCCTCAGGGCGGCGCAAAGGTGCGTAGTTGCGATTGCAACTGCTTTGCTTGGTCGGATGCGGGCGACGAAAAGAGCGGCCGTCGACGCGAAGCGCGTATGTCGGAGGAATTACTCGAATTGTTTGACAAATTGGCCGAAGCCTACCGTGAAAGCGAGGCGGAGCACAATACGCACCTCGGCGCCGATCGCACCTTTGTAAGTCGTGCCGGATCGCTATTCGGCGCGGCTAACTATAACATTGGTCGCAACTTGTGCTTTTTGGCAAGCGAAAGCGCAATGATCTCATCGTTGGACGTAGATAAATTGGTCGATAGTGAAAAGGCTTCGATACTCTATGCGCCGGCGGTACTTTTCGGTTTTGCCGACGTGCCCGCCTTTGCCGCCTATTGGTGCAATATGGCAATGGGCTTGCATAAATTGCGCCAAGACGCATTGGCTTGCGGCGCGGGGCGACTGGCAATAGACGGTGCGGTGGTAGCCGAGGGCTATGCGGTGTTGCCCTACGTGTTTCATGCGGAGGGCACGCCCGACGTGTTTGCCTTGGTGCTGGCATCGCCCACCGGCGAGGTGAAACTGTGGTTGCACGATCTGGCCGCCGCAGAACAAATGGCGCGGCAGGCCGTAGCGCAAGGTGCCGCTATGGCTATAGAAATATGGGGGCGGTGCGTTCTATTCGACGCGCCTATGGGTATAGACGTAACCGAGGGATTGGAACACCGTCTGAGCGATCAAATCGCCAATCGTTCCAATGTGTACAAAGTGTTGTTGCGCGGTCGCTCCCAAATGGCTTCGGCGGACGTGGCGGCATTGTACCGCGAGCTTTTGGCGGAGGATCGCAGTCGCTATGACGCGTTGATGACCTCGCGTAGCCGTCCGCTTGCCGACGCCGGCGCCTTGTTCTTTGGCAAAGATCTTACCAGCATTTCGCAACTGGAGAGCTATTTTTCGTGCCCTTACAAACACTTCGTCAGCTATGGGCTGCGCGCCTCGGAGCGGGAAGAGGATACCCTCGACGTGCGCGAAACGGGTACCATTCTGCACGCCGTTTTGGAAACTTTTTTCAAACGTAACTATATGCGAGTGGATACCATTACGGCGCCCGAAATCGACGCCGAGGTGGACGCGTGCTTGGCCGAAATATTGGAAGATCCGCGCTACCGCGGTCTTGCCGCTGCGGAAAAGAGATTGCAGCTGGAACGCGTGGCGTACGAAAGTCATATCGTGGTCAAACGCGAGGTGGATTTTGCGCAGCGCTCGCTGTTCAAACCCGTTGAGTTCGAGGTGGGGTTCGGCGGCTATGGCAAATACCCTGCCATAGACTTGGGCAAAGGCATTGCTTTGCGCGGCAAAATAGATCGCATAGACCGCTGCGACGACAAGGTGTTGGTCATCGATTATAAAACGGGAACTATCACGATAGATCTATCCGAAGTCTATTTTGGCAACAAGGTGCAACTCTATGCCTATTTGGGCGCTTTGCAAAAAGCGGGTTTTGTACCTATAGGCGCGTTTTATAAGCATATCTCGGGCGCGTATGCTCGCTCGAGCGACGGGTTGCCTATGGGTATTTTGCAGGGGCACCCGCCGGCAGACTACGATACTCTATTGGCGATCGACCCCGCGCTGGCGCACAACGACCGCAGTGAATTGTTGGCGGTAGAAAAGGGCAAAGACGGGTGGCGCAGTAGCGAGCGCAACGGCTATATGCTAAGCGCCGAAGATATGCAGAGAATCATCGACTACGTGTTGGTTTTGATGCAAAATGCGGTGGAAGAAATACGCGCCGGATACATAGAGGCAAAGCCCGAAAACACCTATGCTTGCGCCTATTGCAACGCCAAAGATATGTGCCCCAACCAAGAGCGCCGCGTGCGAGAAATGCCTGCGGTGGACAAGCATTCCTTTGAGGTAGATGACGATGAATAAGAAATGGACCGACGAGCAGATAGAAGCGATACGCCGCACCGAAGAGAATATCATCGTGGCGGCCAGCGCCGGCAGCGGCAAAACGACCACCATGGTAGAGCGCGCCATTCGATTGGTGCTGCAAGGTACCCCCGTAACGCGCATAACGATGTTGACCTTTACCGAGGCGGCCGCCGCCGAGATGAA
>CAMPCZ010000146.1 GCA_946648015.1 uncultured Clostridia bacterium | reverse complement strand
TGATACAGATGATATCGGCACCCATCGTTTCCAATTCTTTGGCCACGTCCACAAAATATTGGCGTGTGTGCACAGGGCTAATGGTATATGCCAACGCCACCTCGCAGATGCCACCGTATTTCTTGGTGGCCTTGATGGCGGTGGCCATATTGCGCGTGTCGTTCAACGCGTCGAAGATACGAATGATGTCAATGCCGTTCTCGATGCTCTTTTTGACAAAAGCGTCCACAACGTCGTCGGCATAGTGCTTGTAACCCAATAGGTTTTGACCGCGCAACAACATTTGCAGCTTGGTGTTGGGCAAGGCCTTGCGCAAAGCGCGCAAACGCTCCCATGGGTCTTCGTCCAAGAAGCGAAGGCAACTGTCGAAGGTAGCGCCGCCCCACGCTTCCAGACTGTAATAGCCGATTTTGTCCAACGTGGGGCAAGCCGGCAACATTTCATCCAAACGCATACGGGTAGCCGCCTGCGATTGATGTGCGTCTCTCAAAATGGTTTCGGTAATTTGCAATTTAGCCATAACTGTCTCCTATCCAAATATAGCCAGCAGTACGCCCGCGGCGACTGCCGAGCCGATGACGCCCGCTACGTTGGGGCCCATCGCGTGCATCAACAAGTAGTTTTGCGGATCCTCTTTGGCGCCTACATCCTGCGCTACACGCGCCGCCATAGGCACAGCCGACACGCCTGCCGCGCCGATAAGAGGATTGATTTTGCCACCCGACAATTTGCTCATCAGTTTGCCGAGCAAGACGCCGCCCGCGGTACCGCAAGCAAAGGCGACAACGCCCAAAACGATGATTTTGAGGGTATCAAACGTGAGGAAGGTCTGCGCATAGGTTTTGCTGCCGACCACCACGCCCAACATAATGGTGATGATGTTGATGAGTTCGTTGGACGCCGTTTTGGTGAGGCGAGGCACTACGCCCGACTCTTTCATCAAATTGCCAAGCATAAGCATGCCCAACAAAGGCAGCGCCGAAGGCAACAAAACGCCCACCAATGCCGTAACCACAATGGGGAATATGATCTTTTCGGTCTTGGAAACGGTGCGCAGTTGCTCCATGCGGATCATACGCTCTTTTTTGGTGGTGAGCAACTTCATTATAGGTGGCTGTATGACGGGGATAAGCGCCATATAACTGTAGGCGGCAATGGCGATGACGGGCACCATATCCGAGGCCAACTTGGAAGTAAGATAGATGGCCGTGGGACCGTCGGCACCGCCGATGATACCGATAGAGGCCGCCTCTTGCGGCGTAAAGCCCACCAATACCGAAAGGAAAAACGCCACGATGATGCCGACCTGTGCGGCTGCGCCCAATAGCAAACTTTTGGGGTTGGCGATGAGGGGGCCGAAATCGGTCATTGCGCCTATGCCCAAAAAGATGAGGGGCGGGAAAATGACCCAATCGACGCCCTTATACAGATAGTAGAACAAGCCCTTGTTGGCCACCACCTCGTAGGCTACCTGCACCACGCCGGCGTCGGGCATATTGACGCCAAACGCATTGACAACGGCCGAAAAATCGCCCGTAAACATATCGGCGGAAAGCCAAGGATACACCTGAATGAGTTGCTCCTGCGTGGCGGAAGCGATGACGCCGCCGGCCTCGTTGGTGATGATATAGCCCTTGGTGCCAAACAGCACCTCGTATGCACCGGGAATGTTGATGAGGAACATACCGAAGGCAATGGGCAACAACAGCATTGGCTCGAATTTTTTGACGATAGCCAAATACATAAGCACGCACGCTATGAGCATCATGACGATATTGAGCCAAAAACCCGAACCGCCTATGCCGGTAAGCCCCGTGCTTTGCCACAATTTGCGAAGGCTATCTACCCATTGGTTGCCCTCGCTCATGATCAGTTGCAACATATTGCCTCCTATTATGCGATGACGGCGAGCACGGCGCCCGTGTCAACGTTGGTGCCTTTTTGCGCTTGGAAGGTAACCACACCGTCGCAGGGCGCGACAATATCATTTTCCATCTTCATGGCTTCCAATATCATAATGGGTTGGTCTTTCTTGACGGTAGCGCCGTTTTCTACCTTGAAACCCAACACCAAACCGGGCATAGGCGCCACGACTTTGGTACCGGCGGCAGCGACAGCGGGTGCGGCCGCGGGTGCGGCCACGGGCGCGGCTTGTACGGGTTGAAGCGCCGCGACGGCACCTTGGCCGACCTCTTCGATCTCTACAGCATATTGTTTGCCATTGACGGTTACGTTGAATTTACGCATATTTACCTCCTTGGGATACTAAACTCTTTCTATCTTGCGCACCACGAATTTGACGGTTTTTTGGGGTGCTTCGGCTTGTAAAATCATGGTGATGGCGGCCGTTATTGCGGCGACCTCTGCCTCCTCGTCCGCATTGGAGAGGACCTGAGCGGGCGCCGAAGGCAACGCAACGGCCTCCTCTACGTGCTTTTTGCTTTTGCGCATTTTGCCTGCCGCTTGCATCAATTTGTGCCCGACGGAGAGCACCACCACCAAAAAAGCAAGCACCGCAAATACGATGAGAAGCAGGTAGACGGTAACGATGCCACTACTCGAAATATAGGGATTGGCAGATAATGCTATGCTCATACGCCCTCCTACTCATCCGCCCCGACAAGAAACAGGGCGTTGGCCACGTAGGGACGGAGGGACGCGGGATGAATGACCTCGTCGATATACCCCTTGGCGGCGGCGGCATAGGCATCGCAATGCTCGTCGGCATACATAGAGGCCAATTTTTCGCGCACGGCGGGCGTATTGCCTTCGGCACGCAGCACGTCGGCATACATCAAATGCACGGCGGAGCGAGGCGAAACGGGAGACACCACGGCGCCTGCAAAAGCCACCGAATAATCGAACCCAATGCCTTTGGAAGCGAGCAACGTGTAGGCATTGCCAACCGCGTGGCCTACGCAAACGGCTATTTTGGTCAAATCGTCATCGGCAATATAGTTGACCAAATCGGCGGTATCCGCTGCCAACTCGGGCGACGCGTCGACGAAGCCATCACTATTCACCAAAGTAACGAGAGTGCTGCCCGTGCGATACAGCAAACGGGCAAAACCGACCAATTTGCGACAGTCGTCGGCGCGCATCACGTTGCCGCCCTCCACGTCGTTGACGACCACGCCCACTGGTATGGTGTTGATATGTGCCAAAAGGCAACGAACGGCACCTCCCTGTAGGGCGCGATATTCCAGATAGTCGCCGTCATCCACCAAAGCGGACACCAGCGTATCGAAGTCGGTTGCGTTCTGCAAAGCGGGCGTCTCGCGGTTGGGGTCGTCGTCGCTATCGAAGACGGGCGCGTACCAACGCCACAATTTGGATACGACATCCGCCACGCTGTCGGCACTCTCGCACACATAGTCGACCACACCGGCCTTGGCGCATGCCTCGG
>CAMPCZ010000145.1 GCA_946648015.1 uncultured Clostridia bacterium | reverse complement strand
GTATTGCCTTTGGTGCAAGCGGCCGGCGTAGAGGGCGTGGTCAACGCCGCTTGCGACCTGGATAGTTGCCGCACCTCGCACCTGTTGGCGCAGTCGGTACCCTATATATGGTCTACGGCGGGCATTCACCCGCATTCCGCCGAGGGAACGGGCGACGAGCACTACCAAGAGGTGTTGCGCTATGCAGGCATGGACAAATGCGTGGCCATAGGCGAGATAGGGTTGGATTATCACTACGATTTTAGCCCGCGCGACAGCCAGCGCCGCGTGTTCGAGGCGCAGCTCGCGCTCGCGCACGAGTTGCATATGCCCGTGGTGCTGCATATCCGCGAGGCTTATGCCGACGCCAACGATATATTGCTGGCCAATCGCAGTTTGCTTGCCGACGGCGTGCTGTTGCATTGCTACAGCGGCTCGGCCGAGTTGGTGCGGGACGTCTACAACAAGTTGGGTTGCTACTATAGTTTTGGCGGCGCGGTTACCTTCGCCAAACACAAAGAGGAGGTTCTTAGCGCCGTGCCTTCCGATCGCTTGTTGCTCGAGACCGATTGCCCCTATATGACGCCGGTGCCTTTGCGCGGGCAGCGCAATACACCCGCCAACATCCCCTTGGTCTGTCGCAAGGTGGCCGAACTTTTGGCGCGCGACGAGCGCGGAATAGCGGCCGAGACCACCCGCAACGCCAAGGTGTTTTATAGACTATGAACGTCAAGGATATTCTATATCAGAACGGATTCAGTTTTAGCAAGCGCTACGGCCAAAACTTTTTGACCGATGGCAATTTGCTGGCGGCCATCGTGCAAGACGCCGGCGTCGGCCCCGACGATCTCGTTCTCGAAATCGGCGCGGGTGCCGGCACTTTGACGGCGGCATTGGCTACGGTTGCCGACAAGGTGGTGGCCTACGAAATAGACGAGCGTCTTCGTCCCGTTTTGGCTACAACGTTGGGGGCTTTCGACAACACCGAGGTCATTTTCGAGGACTTTATGCGTGCCGACGCGGCGGCGCTACGACAGCGTTTTGCGCACGCCAAGGTGGTGGCCAATTTGCCCTATTACGTTACCACGCCCATCCTTATGCGCCTCTTGGAGGAGGGCATTGGCGACAGCATTACCATTACCGTACAAAAAGAGGTGGCCGACCGCTTGACGGCGGCACCGGACACCAAAGAGTACGGCGCCATCACCGTCAAAATCAATTTGGTGGGGCGCGCCGAAATGTGCCGCGTGGTGGGGCGCAATATGTTTTACCCCGTGCCCAATGTGGATAGCGCCGTGGTGCGTATCGACCGCATTCCCCATCAATACGACGACCCCCACCCCGCGCTCAGCGCCAAGTTGGCGAGGTGCGCCTTTGCCATGCGGCGCAAAACGTTGGTCAACAATTTGACCATGGGGCTGTCCTTGCCGCGCGAAACGGTGGAGAGCGCGCTAGTGGACGTGGGATTGCCCCTCACGGTGCGGGGCGAAACGCTGTCGGCCGCGCAGTACGTTGCGCTGGCCGCAGCGTTGGTGAATAGAGGCGTAGACGCATAGCGTTCAGCCGCTATCGGATATTTCAAAGGAGAATAGTATGAGCGAAGTTACCGATTTGTTGTTGCAATACGTGGGTTACGAAACCACTTCTCAAGAGGATAGCCAAACCTATCCGTCCACCCCCGGCCAGCTGGTGCTATTGCGCTTGCTTTTGGCGCAACTGCAAGAGTTGGGTTTGGAGGCGGATATGGATCAATACGGCTACGTAACGGCCACCGTGCCCACCAATCGCGCAACGCCTCAGCCCGCGGTGTGCCTCATTGCGCACGTCGACACTTCGCCCGCCGTATCGGGCAAGGACGTCAAACCCCGCGTGGTAGCCTATCGGGGCGGCGACGTAACGCTAGGCAACGGATACGTTTTGTCCCCCGCCGACTACCCCCATCTCAACGACTATATCGGCCAACACTTGGTGGTTACCGATGGTAGCACCTTGCTCGGTGCCGACGACAAAGCGGGCGTTGCCGAAATAATGGCCGCCGTGCGCTATTTGCTGGCGCACCCCGAGGTGTCTCGTCCCACCCTCAAAATCGCCTTTACGCCCGACGAAGAGGTCGGTATGGGCGTGGCGCACTTCGACGTGGCCAAATTCGGCGCCGACTTCGGCTATACCGTCGACGGCGGCAAGTTGGGCGAGATCAACTACGAGTGCTTCAATGCTGCCCAAGTCAAAGTGATCGTAACGGGCAAGAGCATTCACCCCGGCGACGCCTATGGCAAAATGGTCAACGCCATCGACGTCTTTTGTGAGTTTCACGCCGCTTTGCCCGAGGGGGAGCGCCCCGCCACGACCTATGGCTACAAGGGCTTTTATATGGCCGACGTGATGGAGGGCAGCGTGGACGAAGCCACCGCCAAATACATTCTGCGCGACCACGACAAGGCATTGTTGGAGGCAAAAAAGGACTATGTGCGCCAAATAGCCGACCGCCTCAACGCCAAGTACGGCGCGGGTACCGTTGTGCTGGAAATACGCGACCAATACGCCAATATGAGTTTTGCGGCGGCAGAGCACCCCGAGTTGGTGGACAATGCCCGTCGCGCTTTTGCGGCCGCGGGCGTGGAGCCCTTTGTGCAACCCATTCGCGGGGGTACCGACGGCGCGTCGCTGACCTATCGGGGCTTGCCTTGTTTCAATTTGTCTACGGGCGGCCACAATTTCCACGGAAGATTTGAATACATCCCCGTGGAAAGTATGGAAAAAATGGTGCAGGTTTTGGTCGGTTTGGTGGGGTTATTCGTGCGATGAAACGCGTGTTGTTCGTGTGCCACGGCAACATCTGCCGCTCGCCGATGGCCGAGTTTGTTGCCAAAGACTATGTTGCTCGGCTACATTTGGAAGGGCAGTTGTACTTCGAGTCGCGCGCTACCAGCGGCGAGGAGATTTGGGGCGGGGTGGGCAACCCCATCTATCCGCCCGCGGCCCAAACGCTGCGCTTGCACGGCGTGCCGTACGACAAGGACAAGCGCGCCCAACGTTTGAGTGCCGCCGATTGTCGGCAATACGACTTGTTGGTGGCTATGGACAACAACAATCGGCGCAATATCTTGCGTGCTTTTCCCGCGGCCGCCGACAAGGTGCGCCTATTGTTGCAATACGCCGATGGCGGCGAGGTTGCCGACCCTTGGTATACCGGCGATTTCGAGCGGGCATTTTGCGATATCGAAAGAGGAATAAAAGCGCTTATCCCTGCCGTATTGGCCGAATAAGCGCCTTTTTTGATTATTTTTAACCTAATTATTTACAGAGCGTCCGCCAAGTCGGCCAACTCGTGGTGCGTGGTGTTCTCTATGTCGCCTTTGTCGGCAAGTCGCGCAAACTCGGGGTCGATGGGCAGTCGTGCCGTATGGGGTATGCCGTATTTGGCCGCGATCTGTTCCAGATGGCTTTCGCCGAAAATGGCGTGCCGCTTGCCGCAAT
>CAMPCZ010000144.1 GCA_946648015.1 uncultured Clostridia bacterium | reverse complement strand
GCAAGGATTCCAACCTATTATCGGTTGGAGACGATTCGTTTTACGGCTGTGCTTCTTTGCGCGGCATGCAATTGCCGGATACTATTCAAAAGATAGGTGAGTTGGCATACGCATTCAGCGGATTGACGCAGGTCCAATTGGGAGCCTTCGTGTCCGAGATCGGATACGGTGCTTTCGGTGCGTGCTTTAATCTTCAAACCATCACGGTAGATGATAGCAACGACTTCTTCAAATCCATCAACAACGCATTGTACGACCATGACGTCGAAGTCATTTATTGCGTTTCATCTGCACGAGGAGGCACTTTCGTAATGCCCGATACCGTCCGCGTCGTGGCTCCGTATTCATTCTATTACTGCAGTAGGCTCTACGACGTGCAGTTGTCCGCGGCATTGGAAGACATCAGGTTCAATGCGTTCTACTATAGCATTGGCATCAGAAATATCCAAATCCCACGCGGTGTTTTCAATATCGGAAGGGAAGCCTTCTACAATTGTACGTCCCTGCGTT
The DNA here is from genome assembly GCA_946648015.1 of uncultured Clostridia bacterium. Taxonomy (GTDB): domain Bacteria; phylum Bacillota; class Clostridia; order Christensenellales; family CAG-1252; genus RUG14300. The sequence goes on along the minus strand of CAMPCZ010000144.1, from coordinate 3,029 downwards.
CCGTCACTTTTGCCGAGGACGCCGTTTTACAAAGATTGGGCAACTACACTTTCTGCAATTGCGCCATCACTTCTTTCCGCGTTCCTGCGTCGGTCACGTCTATGGCGCAAGGCATTTTCGGTTGGAACTCTACGCTTGTCTCCGTATCGTTTGCCGAGGGTAGCTTGCTGGAGACTTTGCCCTCTTACGTTTTTGTGACCAGCTACGGACTCCAATCCGTCGTTTTTGAACAGGGCAGTAGGCTGAAGAGTATACAACCCTATGCGTTTTCGGGATCCGTGCAAAACGTGGATTTCGGTGATGCGTCTGTCACAAACATCGACAACTATGCGTTTGCTAACGCATCAAGTCTTCGTGCTATCCAACTGCCTTCTACCGTCACTTATATCGGGAGATACGCTTTTTACAACTGTCTTGCATTAGAACTCGTGGACATAGGCGCTGCCGTCGAATATATCGGCGAAAATGCTTTTTATAGCCCGTACAATCAAATCAAGGTTCTTTTGCGCTCTGCTTCTTTGCCACAGTATGCTCAACTGGGGTGGGATAACGGCATCGCGGGGTATGCGCTCAACGCCAAGCAATACGTAGAGACCGACCGGTGGGAGTACGTGGTCACCTTTGACGATACAGTGGTCGTCTCTCGCTACAAAGGGAGTGATACTTCCCTTACGCTCGACGTTGTCGACGGATTGCCCGTCTCCAAGGTTGGAGCCAAAGCGTTCTACCGCAACGACGTCGTCACATCCGTATCGTTGAGCACGAGTATCAATGAGATCGGCAACTATGCGTTTGCCGAGAGTGCCGTCGCGACGCTTTCGATCCCCGCTTCTGTCAGCCGGATCGGTTCTTACGCGTTTGCCAATAGCGACGCAATTGTCACGTTGGCGCAAGAGGGCGCCCTCGTAGCGATAGGCGATCATGCCTTCTATCGCAACAAAACACAAGCGATATCCTTGCCCGACAGCGTAGAAACGATTGGCGAGAGCGCTTTCGCTTATTCGTCCGTTCAAACGCTCGCCATAGGTGAGAGTAGTGGTCTTAGGCTGATCGGCGCAGATGCTTTTGTGGGTAGCCAATTGCGATTGATCACGCTCCCCGCCTCTTTGCGCGAGGTCGGAGACAGAGCGTTTTCGGGGTTGACTACGCTGACCTCTTTAACGATTGCCGCGGAAGGCGATTCGCTCAAGATAGGTAATGAGGCGTTCTATGCCGCGGGACTTAGTGAGGTCACGATTCCCGCCCGCGTCAATAATATCGGCGAGTATGCCTTTGGTAGTAATAGACGATTGCTCAATATCTATGTTGATCCCGCCAACTCGTCCTATACGTCGATGGACGGCATACTGTGCAACTATGCAGGCACAAGACTGATTCAGTACCCCTCGGGAAGGAGTGGGGCCTATCAAGTGCCCTCGGTCATCACCGTGTTGGAATATGCCTCTTTCCGCGACAGCGTAGGATTGACAGAGGTGACTTTTGCCGAAGGAAGCATTGTCCGCACGATCGGATTCAACGTCTTTGCGGGTTGCACGAGCCTTGAGGAGATCACCGTGCCAGACAGCGTCCTCAGTTTTGACTTTTATTCGTTTGATGGGTGTACCTCGTTGACGACGGTCAATATCGGTGAAAATTCGCGATTGGAAGCCGTCTATGAAGGTGCCTTTTCCAACTGTACTTCTCTCGTCGACATTGTCCTGCCCCCCGCTATCCAAGAGATAAACGAATATGCCTTTTACAATTGTTCGTCGCTAACGTCGATCCCTGTTGCCGAAGGGGCATCGATCAAAGGCATTTCCGATTACGCATTCTACGGCGCAGGCCGATTGACCAGTATACCGTATTTCCCTCAGCTGCAAGAAATAGGCGAGTTTGCCTTTGCCTATACAAACATTGAAGAATACGTTTTACCCGCATCGGTAGCAGATATTGCCAAGTCTGCTTTCGTCGGATCGCAACTTGCGGCGATCTATTGCCAACAAGAGAATGAAACCTACCGCTCGATAGACGGCGTACTGTTTGAAAAAGGAGCCACCGATATCGACGATATCGACATGCTCGCACTATGGCCGTATCAAAGAGAATACGTCCTGGGGCGAGGACAAACCGTCCTTTCTCCGTCTAACGTAAACGACGGCGTTTTGCCAGACGTGTCAAAGGTGCGCATTGCTGACTCCGTCGTCTCGGTCGAAGAACGTACGTTTTACAGATGCAACACTCTACATCGTGTCGTCATCTCCGACAGCGTGACGCATATAGGTCGATTGGCTTTTGGCGAATGTACGTATCTTACGTCGCTGACGATAGGAAGCGGCGTGACGGAGATAGACGATTATGCCTTTGCCTCATGTCTGCGACTCGTTGAGGTTTACAACAAATCCGCATTGAATATCCAGAAGCAAGGCTATGACAACGGAGAGGTCGGATATTATGCCATAGATATATATACTGCTCCTTTCGTCAGCAAGATTTCCGACGAGCGAGGATATATCCTCTACAACGACGGCGAACAGCTGTCCCTCATCGGCAAAATAGGTACTGTCCCTGTTGTGGTTATACCGGAAAACGTGACCCATATCAGGCAGAACGCTCTTTATGGATACCAAGTCTCGGGCAGAACGATATCCGTTATTTTGCCCGACGGATTGCAAAGCGTAGACGCATACTCATTGCCCGATTCCGGGCTTGTTTATAATCAATTCGGTGCGGGGCGTTATATCGGTAGCAAAAACAACCCGTATTTGTTGCTTTTGGGCTCGGATCAAACCGATTGGTTGCAAGTGCAGGAAGGCACACGGATCATTTATTCCATGGGTCAAACATGGAAGTTATCGTTGCCTGACAGCGTAAGCCAAATCGTTGGCAACTATCGAGTGGACGAAGCGATCATGCCGGCGTTTGCTTTTTCTCAAATCCGTGCCCCAAAGGTAACGATAACGAGTGGAGATATAGGCGATCGGGCATTTTATGCCGGCATATGCACTTCGGTCACGATCGAGGAGGGTGTAACGAGCATAGGAGACGAAGCT
>CAMPCZ010000143.1 GCA_946648015.1 uncultured Clostridia bacterium | reverse complement strand
ATCGACCTTGGACGCTTTTGAAGTAGGCGATTTGCCTATGGGCATATCGGCGGCTGGCGCACTGATGAATTATCTTATCGAAACGCAAAAACGTTCGCTTTCGCATATCAGCAGCATACAAAAGGTCAACCAAGGCGCGCTTATGTTTTTCGATTCGGCTACCAGGCGCAATCTCGAGCTGACTGAAACCATACGCGACAGACGCAAAGAAGGCACCCTGTTGTGGCTATTGGACAAGACCGTTACCTCTATGGGCGCACGCAATTTGCGTCGCTGGGTAGACGCGCCTTTGCGCGACGAGATCGCCATCAACGAACGCTTGTCGGCAGTGGGTGAAATCATCAAAAATACGCGCTTGCGCACCGATTTGTCTCGCGTGCTCGAAAACGTGCGCGATCTGGAACGTTTGGCGGGCAAGGTAGCTTACAATTCGCTCAACCCGCGCGACGTTTTGGCCATTGCCAATTCCTTGGTGGTATTGCCGGTTGTCAAAAGCGTTTTGGACAAGGGTAGCGCACCCCTCATCAAGCGTTTGGCGTCCGAAATCCGATTGTTTGAAAAAGAAACGGCAATTCTTTGCAAAGCAATAAACAACGATCCTCCGGCCGTTATAGGTGACGGTGGATTTATCGCCGATGGATTCAACGACGACTTGGATCAATACCGCGAAGCCGAACTGAACGGCAGGCAATGGATCCGCGAATTGGAATCGAAAGAAAGACAACTGACAGGGATAAAAAACCTCAAAATTGCCTACAATCACGTGTTCGGCTACTATATCGAGGTTACCAAACTCAATATGGATCTGGTGCCCGAGCGCTATCAGCGCAAGCAGACCTTAGCCAACGGCGAACGATATAAAACCGACGAACTGATCGATCTCGAAAACAAGGTACTGGGCGCACACGACAAAGCGGTGGCATTGGAGCAGGCTATTTTCGCCCAGTTGCGCTCGCTTTTGCTCGGCATCGTGAAGGACATGGTAGCCACAGCCAACGCCATAGCGCAAGCGGACACATTGCTGTCCTTCGCGTTGGTCAGCATAGAAAACGGCTACGTCAAGCCCACTATCGGCAAAAAGATCAAAGCCATCCATATCGTTTCGGGGCGCCACCCGGTGGTAGAAAAATTGTTGGGGCGCAACCACTTTACACCCAACGATACTATCCTCGACGCCGACTGCAAAACAATGGTTATCACAGGGCCCAATATGGCGGGCAAAAGCACCTATATGCGGCAGGTTGCCATCATCGTTTTGATGGCGCACATCGGTTGCTTTGTCCCCGCCGAACAGGCTGAAATTTGCTTGGTAGACCGCATATTCACGAGGGTAGGCGCGTCGGACGATCTCACCAATGCGCAGAGCACGTTTATGGTGGAGATGATAGAGGTCGCCGGCATTTTGCACAACGCCACCAAGGATAGTTTGCTCATTATGGACGAAATAGGCCGTGGCACGTCTTCGGTAGACGGGCTCAGCATCGCTTGGAGTGTGATGGAATACGTCAACAACGTGATAGGAGCCAAAACGCTGTTTGCCACCCACTACCACGAACTCACCGAGCTGGAGGGAAAACTTGCCGGCATCAAGAACTATCGCGTTTTGGTTGACGAAACGGGCGAAACCGTGGTGTTTTTGCATCGCATAGCCCGTGGCGGCACCAACAAGAGTTTTGGCATAGAAGTGGCCGGTATGGCGGGCGTCCCGCGCGTCGTTTTGGATAGAGCAAAAGAGGTGGCCAAACAACTGTCTTTGCGTGAGGGCACGGATACTAACTCGATCATGGTCGATACGCTTGGCGGCAGTACCCAAAAACAAATGAGCCTATTTGAGCAAAAGGATGAAAATGCCGAAAGAATACTCAACATTCTCAAAGAAACCAACGTCGAACGAATGACGCCCGTACAGGCGTTATTGGTGCTTTCCGACCTTATCGAGAGGGCAAACAATGGCTAATATTCATGTGCTGGACGCATCTGTCTACAACAAAATATCTGCAGGCGAAGTGATCGAAAAACCTGCTTCCGTCGTCAAAGAGTTGGTAGAAAACGCATTGGATGCAGGCGCTACCCAAATCGACGTCAAAGTAGAGGAGGGCGGCTTGACGTACATCGCCGTATCAGACAACGGCAAGGGCATAGACGTAGAGGATCTACCTGCGGTTTTTTTGCCGCACGCCACCAGCAAAATCAGCACCGCCGAGGATCTGTTCGGGGTGTCTACTTTGGGGTTTAGAGGCGAAGCGATGGCGTCGATCGCCGCAGCCGCCATGGTCAGTTTGACTTCTCGCACCGCTGGAGCGGCTTGCGCCTATCGAGTCGAATCGTCGGGCGGCGAAACGTCGGCACCTACGGCCGCATCGGGGGCTACCGGCACCGAGGTAGAAGTGCGCAATTTGTTTTATCACACGCCCGCACGCCTCAAATTTATGCGGTCAGCCAAGCAGGAAGGGCGTGATATCATCAGTCTTATAGAGCGCCTCATCGTGGCAAACCCCAACGTTTCTTTTTGTCTTGTCGTAGATGGCAAGCAAGTGTTGCGTACCGCAGGAGCAGGGCTCGCCGAAGCCGCTCGGGTCGTCTTTGGCGATGAAGCATTTGACCATATGTTACCCATAGAGCATACCGAATACGGCTACACCATCAAAGGCTATATTTCCGATACCGATTATTCGGCGGGCACGCGTGCGTCGCAGATCACAGTTCTCAACGGGCGCGTAGTCAACAATCTCAACTTGTCCGCTTCTATCAACAACGCATACCGCGATTTTTTAATGAAACGCAACTACGCGCTTTTTGCACTGCATATTACTATGCCGTCCGACGAGGTGGACGTCAACGTACATCCTACCAAAGCCGACGTGCGGTTTGTATATGCATCCAAAATCATTGGGTTGGCATACCGCGTGGTGCGCGCCGCTTTGGAGGAGCATCTCAAAAGCCGCGATATCGTATTCGACTCCATAGCGGTTGCGGCGGGCGAAACGTCGCCTACGCCGCACACCGCCGCAGAGCACATAGAACTCAGCGCCGCGGCTATGAGGGCAACCGAATTTGCCGAACCGCAGGACTTTTTCGAGCAGTATCGCCGCAGTATACCCTCGGGTATATTCGAGGTAAACACGAGAGCGAAAGATCTACCTACGGTGGATAGCACAAGCAATATAGACGTCATTCCGCAAGTAACGCATAATTCCGCCGAAACGATAGCCGATGCTACGCCATATCAAAGCGCGCCAAGTGGCGAAAACTCGACCGACGATACCATCAACGCCGACAATTTCGACTCTACCGCGCTGCGGGTAGTAGGACAATTATTCGGCACCTATATCGTGGCCGAATATGCAGGCCAAGTGTTGCTTATCGACCAACACGCCGCCGCCGAACGAGTGCTTTATAACGATCTTATGCGCCAATACGCTACGCAAAGTCTTGTCATACAGCCTATGTTGGTGCCATACACATTTCGTCTTGCCGAAGAGGAGAGCGCTTCGCTTGCTCTTAGATTGCAGGCAATACGGGCAATGGGCATAGAGATCGAACAGACCGGA
>CAMPCZ010000142.1 GCA_946648015.1 uncultured Clostridia bacterium | reverse complement strand
GGGCAATCACGCGACCGTGTCCCTCAACGATGACGTTGTTCTCTCCCCAAACAGCAACGGGATCGTTGAACCCGTATCGACGAATAGACTCTGCGATCTCCTCAATCTGCGCGTCAGTATGGATCTTTGCATTGCCTTCGTATGGGTTGAGTTTCTCGATATCAAAGTCTTCAATAAAAACTAAATTCTTGTGCATTTTTCACTCCTTTTTGAACATTTTTACGTTGTTTTGTTCATTTTTGTTTTCTTTTGTGCACATTTCAAACGAAATCTCAATTTTTCGTGAAAAATGTGTAACTGTCTTTCCTTCTGCGTTGTTGGATTTTAGGGGGTGGGGGTGTCGATGCCCCCCTCTCTCTGCAGACGACGACGCCATCGCCTGTCTGCATAGCAGACATTCAGCGCAGATTGCGCCGATATGGCGACGCATCACACTTGGTGCATGGTGCTTTGTGCTGGGCTTGCGGGTGGTTGCGGTCACGGTTTCAAAATCTTTTGAAAAATCGCCTTCTTACGCGTCGTTATCCAATAGCACGATGCCCTTTGCCAGCTCCATTGCCGTTTTGATCTCGGTGCGCATGCCGTCGGATATTCCATAGCGACAGCCAACCACGACGTAGTCACAAGCGTTCAACAAGGCAAGGCCGAGATCGAGGCCTTGCCGGCGTTCTATCGGAACGTTGTCGTCCAGCACAGCGGGGATGTAGAGGTGCGGTGTGATAGGCGCAAAACCGCGCTTGATCGCTTGTGCCATAACTTCTTTTGCGTATGCCACGTTGCGCTCGACGTCGCCTCGGTAGGGGCTACACACATACGCTATCGGTGCTTGCTGGTATCCGCCGCGCGCATTGGTTTCCATTCTCGCAATCTCGTCTTGTAGCCTGCGTTCAAAGAGTCGGCGGGCGTGGTTGTCTGCTCGCTCTGCCGCGTGTTCTTGGTTGCCGGTAATCGGCCGATGGTTAAGGCATCCGCCTTGCATCGTGCAGGGGATGCAATAATGGGTGCCGTTGTTGGCACAGTCGGAACAACTGTTTGATAACCACGCAAATTTGGGTTGTTGTATTTTCATGTGTCCTCCTTAATCGCTCGTCGGCGGCCCTAACCGCCGCGCTTTTTCTACGATGCCCCTCCATTCCGGGAGCGCCTCGAATCCGGATCCACAGCGCTTAATACCCGCGTGTGTCGGCCGTAACACTACGTAGACTTCGGTGCGGCTCTTGCCATCGAGAAGGAGGCGCAGCACTTTGCGCTCTTTTCGGTTAAGCAACAGTCGTAATTCATCAAACCACGCCGAGATGTCGGCATCATGGTCGTCAGGCGGGCGCTCCGCGCTCTCATCGAGGGGCACCTCGTACATCCCTCGCCCGGCGTTGTAGTCTTTCACCCATCCGGCGAGTGCCTGCTTGGCGATTAGGAGGCAATAAGCGTAGACGGTGCTACGCGTGTTGTCGTATGTCTTCATTGCCTTCAGGCACCTGTCGAGGGCTATCTGCGCGAGGTCTTTGTGATACTCCTCGTATTGTTGATAGTTCTTGCGTAGCAAACGCCACACGACGGGTAGCATCATCTCGTAGATGTCATCGGCGGTCATCGCCTTGGTGCCCTCTTTGGTCTTGACTATGTACTCTTTCATGGCTTTTTCTTTTTCCTTTTGCCGATGGCGGTTGCGATTTTGGCAATCGCTATACCCGCTTGGGTCGCCTGTGGATCATCATAGCGCAGGTGCATCTGATTGAGGCGTGCATTGGTCGCCAAGTCTACGATGGCCAAGTTATCCGCCGCGCAGTTGAGGGGGTTTCCATCGAGAAACACCACTGCATACCCCTTGGGGATAGGGCCGTATTCTTGTTCCCATACGACGCGGTGCTTGGGACGCCACATCTTGGGCTCTGCTACCTTGACGTAGATGTATCCATCTGTATTCACTCGCTCGCTACCGACCGGCCGATGTCGCTTTGGCATATTCCCCGGTTTGAACTGTGTAGCGCGCGATCGCTCTTGCGCTTCCAGCGACAAATAGTCGGTCCATTTCTTTCCCTTGTTCGCCGGCACTTGCCCTTTGCAAAACCATCCGGAGTTGGGCACCCTCGTCTTCAGCCCGCTGACCGCTCCGACTTTGTATCGCTTCGCGTTGATCTGCGCAATCGTGAGGTGCGTGCCGAACGTTGCGTTGAATTGTGCCGTCAGGTCTTCGCTGTTTGTTCCCGGTCCGTGTTCTATGAGCCATGCTGCCCACTCGTGAGTCAGGCGCTCGCTATACCGCTTGGTGTGGATCTTATGGTTTTTTGCGTAAGAGTTCACCATGCCCGCGGTCATTTGCACCCCGAATGTGCGCTCAAAGTTCTCCGCCACGGCCGCGCACGACTGGAGAGGGATATGCTCTCTCAACCAGCCGTGCATCTCTTGAGTGTACCGCCGCGCCATATCAGTCGGTTTTGTCGCCGATGAGGAGCGTAGCCGCGTCTGAGTCATTAGAGTCCACGCCGATGGCATCCGTTGTCTTCATCGCCGCCAACATCAGTTGACCGTTGTTGATGATCGTTTGGGCGGTCTTATTGATAGCCGCCGCGCGGCTGATTTCTTTTTTTTGAGTCTCCTCGTCCTTCATTGCCTCGTCATCGTTTAGACGTTCGAGTTCGGCAAACAGGATATCGTTCAGATCTACAGGTTGTTTCTCATTGTCTACACCTCCATTGTGCCGGTATCCGTGTATGAATACCGGACTTGCAACTTGCATTTGTTGTTGAGCTTGATCTTGACGCGCATCCGCATCCAGCGGCACACGAGTTCGCCGGCCTCGCCGTCCAAAACGAGGGTGCCGCCGCGCACGAGCATTTCTCTCGTCTTGTCGCCGAATGGCACACTATGATCCTCGCAGTATCGGGCGAGGTCGTCGAGACGGGCATTCAGGGCGGCGAGGTTGATCTCGCGCTGACGTTCCTTTTCTCGCTTGCTCCTGTGCTCGATGGCACCGACACAATTGCAGGACATCGCCGCATCCTCGTCGGCCTCCTGTTGGCTCTTATAAAAGCCCATCGGGAGCCGTTGCGCCCCGCAGTAGGGGCAGGTCGGGGTGAAGGTCGGCGCATCCGCCGCGCCCTCGAAGTCGGCGTCGAGATCTTCTTCGACGTAGCCGTTCAAATGTTTGTTGCTCATATCGCACCTCCTTTTACGAAATCGGTTGTTTTCTTGCCTATGACCATGATGACATCGCCCTTCAGTTTGAGCGCAAACGCCCAAGCCGCGTCAGTCGTCAAACGGAAACGTCGATGCCATTGTTTGTTGTTGTCGCGCCACACTATTCGTGTCATCGTTCTCACCTCCTGTGTAGTTTCTTCCGAACTCCGCCGCGAATGGCTTGTCCGGGTATGCTTTTTCAAACGCACGTTGCCCTATGCGGCGCAGGTAGTCCATACGCTCGCGGTTGTAGTGGACGCCGTTTGGCGGCTCATTGTGGCAGTAATGGCGTTGTCGATGACCTGCGGCACGGCTTTGCCACGCATAGCGGGTTTGCGGAAATTTTCACGAATACGGTCGAAAATCACCACCGCTTCATTCACTGAATAGCCCAACACTGCCAAAACGCCT
>CAMPCZ010000141.1 GCA_946648015.1 uncultured Clostridia bacterium | reverse complement strand
TTTTCTGTGGAGCTGATGACCAGATTTGAACTGGTGACCCCGTCCTTACCAAGGACGTGCTCTACCGACTGAGCCACATCAGCATATTCATTTTATTGGTGATGCGGCGGAGTCACCGGCTAGCAAGCGGAGCGAAGCGTCACTTCATTTTGCGTCCTTACCAAGGACGTACTCTACCGACTGAGCCACATCAGCACTGTTTAATGCCTTTTCATTATAGATAAAGTCGGCCAATATGTCAACTGATATTTGCAATTTTTGCAAAATCATTTTTGTATAGGCTATTCGAATTTGTAGCCCATACCGCGTAGGGTAACGATATGGTCGCGATACTCGCCCAAATTGGATCGCAACATTTTGATGTGGGTATCCACCGTGCGGTCGTCGCCGTAAAAATCGTACCCCCACACCTCGCTAAGAAGCGTTTCGCGGCTAAGCGCCTCGCCGCGGTGTTGCACCATATAGAACAGCAGGTCGTATTCTTTGGGCGTCATATCGGCCTTTTGGCCGTTTACCGTCACGGAGCGGCCGCGCATGTCTATATGCAGACCGCCTACGTCCACGATGTCGTCCGCTTTGTTTTTGACCCCCTTGCGGTTGAGAATAGAGCCGATACGCGCCATCACTTCGCGGGGTGAGAACGGTTTGGTGACGTAATCGTCCACGCCAAGGTCAAAACCGTACAATTTGTCATATTCCTCGCCGCGCGCCGACAACATAATGATAGGTACGTCGCTCTTTTTGCGTATTTCTTTTACCGCACCGAAACCATCAAGCCCGGGCATCATCACGTCCATCACTATCAGGTCGGGCGCGGTAGTGCCGGCTTTGTTTACGGCGTCAAATCCGTCCGCTGCCTCCACGACCTCGTAGCCGTTGAACAGGGCGTATTGTTTGAGCACGTCGCGTATATTCGTTTCGTCGTCTACTATCAACAATTTCATACGTTCACCGGTTCTATTATATCCCAGACCGTGCTCGTTGTCAATGCGGCGCAAATTAAACAGTCTTAGTCAAAATAGGCATTGCGCGCACGCGTTGCGTGTGTTATACTCAAATTATGAGCACCACCCGAACGAACAAGAAATTGGATATACACGGCATGCGATTTGCCAGTTGGCTGGCGTTTTTGCTATTCGGCGTCTTCATCATCTGCTTTTTGTGGATCACGCAAGTGGTGTTTTTGCAGGTGTACGTCAATGATGCCAAGCGGTCCGACTTTGCGGCGGACGCCACCGAACTCAAAAAGCAATATTTGTTTGATTCCGAGCATTACGGTGCCGACTTCGGCCGTGTGGCCAATCAAAAAGGCTATACCATAGACGTATTGCAGGTCGACGGTGCCCGCGCCACCGTGGTTTACTCGTCGTCGGGGTTTCGATTCGGCGACGATGCCAGGCCGTTTGCCTTGGATCGTGGTACGCTGGCGGTGGCCACCAACGCTACCAATACCCAGGGCTACTATCTCAAAGACGACAACGCAATGCAGCTGATGTACGGTGTTTATCTCGACGAAGGCTGTACGCAACTATTGGTGGTATCGCAGTCTACGCAGTTGCTCGAGTCCACCACACGCATTTTGCGCATACAGATGATCATTGCCACCGTGGTCATCATCGTGCTGTCTTTTTGTATTTCTTTCCTATTGTCCTCTGCTTTCAGTCAAGATCTGCACCGCTTGTCCGAATCGGCCAAGCGCCTCAGTGACGACGACTATTCGGTCCATTTTGACGAAAAGGGTTTTAGCGAGGCCAAGGAGTTGGCGCGCACGCTCAATTATGCCACAGCCGAAATACGCAAGACGGAGGAGCTGCGGCGCGAATTGATATCCAATGTTTCCCACGATTTGCGTACGCCGCTCACCATCATCAAGGGGTATGCCGAGATGATACGCGATCTCACCGGCGAGGACAAAGCCAAACGGCAAGAACAGTTGGATATCATCATCAAGGAGTCCGACCGCCTATCGGCATTGGTCAACGATTTGCTGCAACTCAGCAAGGTGCAAAATCAAAACGCGTCGTTATCCGTCGCCACCGTCGATCTTTCGGCCGTGGTGAAACGTGTGCTCGATAGTTTCGATTTGTTGGTCGTGCGCGATGGCTATCAAATAGAAGCGGATCTCGCCGATTTGAGCTTGGTGCGTGGTAACGAGCAACAACTCGAGTTGGTCATCTACAATCTGATAGGCAATGCCGCCAACTATACCGGCAATGACAAGCGCATATTCGTTTCCGTCGCACAAGAGGGGGAGCGGGTGGTGTTCCGCGTGCGCGATACGGGCGACGGCATGGACGAGGAACAACTGCGCCACATTTGGCAGCGTTATTATCGTGCAAATGAGCACAAGCGCAGCGTGGTAGGCACCGGGCTGGGCCTTTCTATCGTGCAGACCATTTTGCATCGCCACAATGCCGAATTCGGCGTGGATAGTACAGTCGGCGCCGGCTCCACGTTTTGGTTTAGCCTGCCTTTCGCTGCCGAATAGGAAGGCGCCGCGCCAATGCGTATACCGAATAAAAAATAAGCCCACGCATTTTTCTCGGTGCGAAAAATAGTGGGCTTTTTGTACGCAAGCCGAAGCACTTATGATTGTTACCCGGCGGTCCAATGCCATAGAAAGAAATGCGTACGGTTACAGTTTGGGCACCAGCGCCCAAGTTTGCCAATGGCACCTTGCATTGCCGCCGACGTGTAGTCATGTGTAAAACAAGGAGCAGTATATTGTAGCCATTCGCATTTTTTGTATGGCTTCCATTTGATTGTATGATTCACCTCTTTTTTGTACGGTGTTGCACTTGAAAGTATAATTCACCTACAGATAGAAATGTCGCTATGCCTTGCGGCATAGCGACAACATTATTTATTCTTCGCTTTTAGTGCGTTATCTTTGGTATTATTGCGGCGAGGCCGTGTCAAAGTCAAAATGCAGTTGTATATATTCGGCCAAATATCCTATGAGTTCGCCGTTGCTGGGGTAGTCGCCCGATTGATATAGGCGTACGCACAGCAGCTTGTTGAGCTCGGGTATGTGGTTGCGGTCGGCAAATACGCGCACGGAATGGCGTATGTTGCGCTCCACTCGTTGAAACGTCGTATCGCATCGCCTTGCCACTTCGCCGTACACCGAGGCGATCAGGTCGTGTATGCGGGTGCTATCTTCTACGCACAGATAGATACATTGCGCCAGGTAGTGATATCCCAGTAGCGAGGGCGACATACCCAATTCTAACAACAGTTGTTTGATTTGCTTCAATAGTTTGACGTTGACGTCGTTCATTTTCTCTCTCTCCTATACGGTTATTTCTGCAACTGCCCTTGGCCTGCAACGCACGGTATGACAATCACAACAAAATAGTAGCACAACCGACAAAAACTTGTCAATGGATGTTGAAAAAATTTAGCGAAACAACAAAATTCGACAAACGCAGCGTGAAACTTGAAAGATTTTGCCCGAAACAGTTGCACAATTCGCAAAATTGTGATACCATAGCCTAGTACGGAAGAGTATCGAAGTGGTCGCAACGAGCCGCACTCGAAATGCGGTTGTCTGCAAAACAGGCACATGGGTTCGAATCCCATCTCTTCCGCCA
>CAMPCZ010000140.1 GCA_946648015.1 uncultured Clostridia bacterium | reverse complement strand
AGGAGTGAATAACGGCTATCACTGCCAAATGAAACGCTTGCTATCTTTTATGTGGTATTGATATGAGTATTGTTCAAAATATCCTCCTGCGCAATGTTAGTTTCAACACATTCGTATGTGCCGAGGTTGATATATTTCTTATGCCTTTTGATTCAAATCGAATGCAGTGCAATGAATCTTTATATGAGTTTCATTTTGCTGTTGTATTTTTCGTAAAATTATGCTATGATAATATCAGCAAACCACATGAGGAGGTGTTTGTATGAATATTAAGCCTATTTCGGACTTGAGAAATTACAATAGCGTATTGAAAGACTGTCAAAACGGCTCGCCTGTCTTTTTGACAAAGAACGGTAGAGGTAAATACGTCATTATGGACGCCGACCAATACGACGCAATGATGGCAGAGATAAAATTGCTTGCCAAGGTTGCCGGGGCGGAACAACGTATTGCGGACGGTGAAGCGTATATGAGTTTAGAGGAATTGAAAGCGAAACTCGGGGTATAAGCCAACTACTGCGAAGAAGGCACGGCCGACAGGCTGGCGTTCGTAGGTTCATATTATTGCATTAGGGGATAAATTATATACAAAAAACCCGCATTTGCGGGCTTTGTCCACTGATACAGTGGGGTTACTTGCGTAACGGTTTGGATAAATCTTTATTTGAACGAGTGTAATTCAAATAGGTGTTTACAAGATAACACATTTTGAGGGGGTTGTCAATAGTCATGGGAGAAAAAACGAAAAATTATTATTTGGGTTTGGACATCGGCACTGAGTCTGTCGGCTGGGCTGTTACCGACGAAAAATACAAATTGATCCGCCACGGAGGCAAGTCCCTATGGGGTGTCAGGCTGTTTTCGCCCGCTAAGACCGCCGCGGCAAGGCGGCAGCAACGCACTTCTCGCCGTAGGTTGGAGCGCCGCAAAGAGAGGTTGGTTTTGTTGCAATCCTTATTCGCGCCCATCATCAACCCGATAGACCCCTCCTTCTTTGTGCGGCTGGAGGAGAGCAATTTGTACCAAGAAGACAAAAGCGGCAAGACTCGTTTTTCTCTCTTTGCCGACAAAGACTTTAACGACGCGGATTTTCATCGCGCTTATCCCACCGTTTATCACCTTCGCCGCGCCATGCTGACCGCCGACGATCCCGACCCTCGGCTCGTCTACTTGGCACTGCACCACATGGTCAAGTACCGCGGTCACTTCCTTATCGAAGGGGACACGCTATCCCAAGTGGACAATATCGACGAGCCTTTGGCTGTAATCAATCAATATTTGTCCGAACACGATATCCCCACCTTACATACCGCTGACGTTGACGAGATCAAGCAGGCGTTGGCGCTGCCTAAGTTGACACAACGCAAGATCGAATTGGCGCGCATAACCGAAGCTATCGACAAACGCGCCAAAGCCTTGATCGACCTGATTGCAGGCGCAGCGGTGGACGACAACAAGATTTTTGACGGTATCGACAAAAAGGACAAAGCCAAAATCGACTTTAACGGCGATTGGGAATCGGGCGAACTCGAGTTGCAAGACAAGTTGGGCGACGACTTCGTACTGATCCAAAATGCCAAACTGCTGTTTGACTACGGCAAGCGCAAGCAACTGTTGGGCAACGAACGGTTTATTTCGGCGGGTATGGTCGCTAAGTACGACAAGCACAAAGCCGATCTTGTCTTGCTCAAAAAGGCGATGCGCAAGTATCTGCCCGATAGATACGACGCGATGTTTGGCGCACCGCCCGGCAAGGAGTGCAACTATACTGCCTACAGTGGCAAGTTCGATTTCGGTGCTCGCGGCACTCAGCCCGTCGCGTCGGAAGTCGAACATCGCACCCAAGAGGACTTTGGCAAATACGTCAAAAAAGTATTGACGTCTTCGCCGGCCGCCATGATGGATCCCCTCGTACAATCTATTTTGACGGATGTCGAGGCGGGGACTTTTATGCCCAAGCAGGTCAGCAAAGCCAACGCCGTATTGCCCTATCAATGCAACTTGGTAGAGATGCAGGCGATATTGGCGCACGTCGCTTGTTATCCCCGCTATGCGTTTTTGGCAGATAAGGATACCGACGGCATATCGGTCGCAGACAAGATCTTGTCCTTGCTCAAGTTCCGCATGCCCTACTACGTGGGCCCCGTCAACAATCATAGCGGTAAATATTGGGTCGTGCGTCGCCAAGACGGCAAAGTGTATCCTTGGAATATCGAGCAAAAGTTGGACTTGGAGACAACCGAACGCAAGTTTATCGAGCGCATGACCAACGACTGTCCCTACGTGCCCGGCGCTAAAGTGTTGCCTCGCAATAGCTTGCTTTACGAAGAGGCGAGCACACTAAATCTTATCAATAAAATCAGTATCAATGGTGAATTGATTTCCCTCGAGATCAAAACCGCTCTATCCAACTATTTGGCAACGCCCATGCCCAACGGTTCTTCTATTGCCAAGTTGAGCAAAGGCGCACTGAAACGGTGGCTTAAAGAGGAAGGGTATGTTAGCGCAGCGGCGTGCAAATCACTCGTTATCGAAGGTGTGGACGAGGACATCACTGCTTGTCGTCGCACCTACGCCCTAATGTGCAAGATCATGGGCAGTCGAGAGGCAGTCGAGCGCTACCGCGACCGATTGGAGACAGTGATACTGTGGTCGACTATCGCCGGCCCCGAAAAGAGCAACCTGCGCAAGCAGTTGTACCGCTTTAGCCGTGAAAACGGCGATTTTCTGTCCGATGCGCAGGTCAAGGCGTTGGTCGGATTGTCCCTCAAAGGTTGGGGGCGCTATTCCCGCGAACTGCTCACCGACAAGTATGGCATTGACCCCGATACGGGCGAGATGGCGTCGGTCAGCGTGATGGATATGCTCCGCCAAACCAACTGCAATCTGTCCGAGCTGCTCAAGGCCCCCGAATATGGCTTTGCGGCTGCGCTGGACGCGCTCAAATCTTCTCCCGACGGGACGATCGGATACTCGACGATCGAAGGGCTATATTGCTCACCTTCGGTCAAAAAGCAAATTTGGCAAGCAGTGCAAGTGGTCAATGAGATCAAAAATGTAGTAGGGCCAAACCCTATCAAGGTGTTTGTGGAGATGGCGAGAGGGGATGACCCCAAAGAGGCCGCCAAGCGGGAAGGTCGTCGCAATCTCGAACGCAAACAGAAATTGCAAAAAGCCCTCGACAAACTCGCCAAAGAACACAAGGAACTGTTTAACGAGGACCTTGCCGAACGGCTTGAAGGGCTCACGCCCAAGGATTTGCAGCAAAACAGGTTGTACCTCTATTTTATGCAAAACGGCATTGACGCCTACACGGGTGATCCTATCGACTACAACAATTTGAGCGCCTACGACCGCGATCATATCTATCCTCGTAGCAAGATCAAAGACGATAGCATCCACGACAACCTCGTGTTGACCTCTCACGAACAAAACGTCAAAAAGACTGACGTCTACCCTTTGCCCCGCGAGGTGCAGGAGCGCATGCGCCCCATTTGGAAGGTGTGGCTGGATTGCGAACTGATTACCAAGGAAAAATACCAACGTCTTATCCGCACCACCCCCCTCGACGAGGACGAGTGCGCCGAGTTTATCAATCGCCAGCTGGTGG
>CAMPCZ010000139.1 GCA_946648015.1 uncultured Clostridia bacterium | reverse complement strand
AGGCGCTCCTTTTGAGGACGACGTCAACATAGGGATCGCCCTTGCCGACCTCGATAGAATGATAGACAACTTCAATGACCACGCCATCAACCGAATGCGCCTCGAAAAGAAAGCGATCTTGGGCTACCTGTCCCAATATCGCCAAGCGCAACAAGCATACGACGCCTGCTTGCCCATCGTCGTCGAATTGTTCGGCCACGACGCAATGGAAAACGACGAAACTGCCAAAGTTTTCCGTTCGGCACACAAAAAATTGGCAAAGTATATAGGCAAACCCATCGAAGCCTTTCCCGCCACCGACTTGGGGGCAAAGGCCGCCTACAAAAAGTTGCTATCGCGCAAAACGAAAGAGGCCGACGTGCGCATTGGGCGCATCATCGAGGCGGTAGACGCATACGCCACGGCGGACCAAGCGCGCCAACTCATGCGCCGCTGCCTGCAAGAACTGGGCCTATCCATCGAGATCACTTTTGAGGATAGGGACATCAAAACGCTCGAATTGATGTTGGCGATGAACGAAGAAGGCGAATTGTACGAAACTATCGTCAAGGTTTGCAAAGACGTCAAATTTGCCCTGCAACTGGGGTTTGCGGACGTGACAAGCCCCTACGTCGCCGACCTACTGCAAAAGGGACGCGTCAAAGACGCCAAAGGCTTGTTTGCTTTATCCAAACTCTACGACGAGTGGACAAGGCGCAAAGCGGCCCTGGACAAGGCGTGCCAAACCGTGGAATTGTCGCTGTTGCCCAACCTGGAGGATCTGCCCTCGACAGAGGCAGTAGAGCGCGTCAGCAACAATTTGTCGGGCATTGCGCAACTCAAAGGCATAGAGGATTATACCGCGGTCATCTGCCGTATGCAATCCGTCAAGGCCGATTTGACCGAGGTAGTCAACACGCTGGATGAGTACGCCGCCGACTACATCTCGGACGCCTATAGACAAAACGCCTATTTCGGCAAAGTAGAGCGTTTGCGCTTGGAGGATCTGCACACCTTTGCGCAATGCGTCAACGACGCCCACAAAAAAGGCGCCATGCTCGATTTTATGTCGGGTTGCGCGGCATGGCGAGACAACGCCGTGCAACGGTTTTTCCACCCCTTCGCAATGGGCGAAGCGGCATACACCGGCGAGTACACGTTCACGCAAATTTGGCACCATTCTTTCTATGCCTTGTTTGTAGAGGCGGTACGACACGCAGCCTCGGGGTCGCTGGTCAACCAAGCCATAGGCAATCTGTTACCTCGGGTGCAAGCGACGGCGATATCGGGGCGCAAACACTACGACGCACTGGCCGCCATAGCCGCTACGGTAGGCAAAGGCGGGGCACCCGATCTCACCGCCATAGACGCGGATGCGGTGCGCGATATTGCCAACGACGCCGTGTTTGCCCTAGAGACCTATCGGGCATTTCTCAGCGACTTTGCCGACGGTCGTATGCACGAACTGTTCGCCAACTTCGTCGAGCACGAAAACGCCATGTTGGCCAACAACGTGCAACTCATCGGCCTATCGGAGGTGGCGCGCATTCAAGCCCTGCTACAACGCTATCCGCACGCCTTTGACACCTTCCTCAACAATCGCACGCCCTACAAAAACCCTCGCTTGCTTTTCAAAAACGAAGCGAGCAAGATAATGGAGATAAAGCGGTGCTTTATCATGTCTCCGTCGGCAGTGAGCACTTTCTTCGGCAACCCCGCCTACGAGCAGTTTGACCTAGCCATTTTCGACGAAGCCAGCCAGTTGGAGCCGCAACACCTTATTCCCGTGCTATTCCGTGCCAAACAATGCGTGGTGATCGGCGACGAATACCAAATGCCGCCCATGAAATACTTTGTCAGCAAAATCGGCGAGGAGCAAGAGGACGAAGTGTTTGCCAAGATGGAGTCGGCGCTGGACTTGGTCAACGCATTGGACAACAAAATGGACAGCTACACCTTGCGGTGCCACTATCGCAGCAAGAGCGAGGCGCTCATCGCCTATTCGCAGCGCTACTACCCCGAGATGTTGACCTTCCCCTCCAAGGTGGCGTACAACGACAATTTGGGCATACGCGACGTGTACGTGGCAGACGGATACGGCCAAGGCGGCGTCAACCAACGCGAGGCCCAAGAGGTATTGGCTATTTTGCGCCGCCACGTAGACCGTAATCCCGACCTATCGGTGGGCGTAATGACCTTTGGCAAAGAACAAGCCGATTATATTCGCCGCCTTATTTTACAAGACGGTGCGTTGCTCGACCGCTTGCAAGCGCTTGCGGGCGGCTACTTTGTCAAGCCCATAGGCAAATTGCAGGGCAAAGAGGTAGACCACGTGGTGATGTCTATGACCTACTCCAAAAACGAGCGCGGCACTTTCAACAGTTTCGGCGACTTGGACCGCGGCAGTTGGGGCGAAAACGTGTTCAACGTGGCGGCATCGCGCGCCAAATGTATGTTGACGGTGGTGCACTCGTACACCGCGGCCGATATTGCCACCAGCAACAAGCAATCGGCCAAATACCTGGGCGAGTTTTTGCGCATCGTGGAGCACCACGCCGCAGGCGAAGGCGAAGGCATCGACGCCTCTTGCGGGAGTCAGCGCGAGCCCAACGCCTTTGTGCGCTCGGTACGCGACTATATCGTGAACGAGTGCGGCGTGGCGGCCGACCGCGTACTCACCAACTACGGCGCCACCGAAAAATCGTTGCGCATACCCGTCGTCATACTGGACGAGGACAAGCGAAAATGCGTAATGGGCGTATTTTGCGAGGACGCGCCCATTGTCGGCGACAAAAAAGTGGACTATATCGACTATGCGATACGCTATCGCGAATCCTTGCAAAAAGTGCGCGATTGGGACAAAGTAATACGCCTATTCGCCTACGATTGGCTCTTTTATGACAAAGAGAAAGAGCGTCTGAAAACGTACATAAAGGAAAACCTTTAGAAAAACCACCCAAAAGGAGATTATATTATGCCCGACTATCTAAACACCCCCATCATCAGAGACCCCGTACAACGCAAATTGGTAAACGACAGAGAAAAAGCCCTGGACGAATACGTTGCCAACTCCGAACTGTACGGCGAAGAGGACTTTCGCACCCAATCCAAATTGATCCTGTTCGTCCTGCGCAGTTATTTGGTCGTCATACGCGAGCAAGTGCAAGGCATCAAGGAGATACTCATCGACTTCAACCAAATATCGGATGAGATCGACAGCATCTTCGACTTGACCGACTCCAATTCCTCCAGCCGCTTCCGCCGTGGATTGGAAAAATATCCCCGCTTTTTGCAAAACAGCATCGCCCGCAGACGCGCCAAGAAATACTACAACCGCAAAGTGGACGATATGAAGTTTATGCTCAAAGACGTGCAAGACAAATTGGCCATCTTCCCCGTGTTCATGCAAGAGTTTTCCAAGGCCGTGTCGGGAATGAGCAAAGGTATGGGCAACGTATTCAGCATGGACGGCAAAGGCAAAAACAAGGGTCTGGTGCTGTCGGACGATATGCGCAAGGCCATCGAGGCGCGCAAAGCCCAAGGCGGCAAAGGCACATCGGGCGGGGAGCAACCCCAAGGCACCGACGGCACGCCGGGCGGCAACGCACCCCAGGGCGGCAGCGGCAAGCCCACCGGCAGCGACAAGT
>CAMPCZ010000138.1 GCA_946648015.1 uncultured Clostridia bacterium | reverse complement strand
TAAAGTCGGCGTGTTCGCTTATGTACGCTTTGCGCGCTTCTATGTTGTCGCCCATCAAGGTGGATACCATACGCTCCGCCTCGGCGCCGTCCTCCAGCGTTACGCGCATCAGGTTGCGGCGGTCGGGGTCCATGGTGGTCTCCCACAGTTGATCTTTGCTCATTTCGCCCAAGCCTTTATAGCGTTGCAACGAATAGCCGCGGCCTACCTCTTGTATGGCGGCGTCCAACTCGCGGTCGCTATACACGTATTTCACCACGTCTTTTTTGCTCACGCGATACAGCGGCGGCATACCGCAATAGACGTGCCCTTGCGTGATCAGTTCGCGCATATAACGATAGAAGAAGGTGATGAGAAGACACCGAATGTGCCCGCCGTCTTGGTCGGCGTCGGCCAAAATGATGACCTTGTTATATTTGAGGTTTTGCACGTTGAATTCGTCGCCAAAGCCGGCGCCGAATGCCGATATCATGGTGCAGATCTCCTCGTTTTCCAACAGTTTTTCGATGCGCTGTTTTTCGGCATTGATGATCTTACCGCGCAAAGGCAGTATGGCCTGCGTTTGACGGTTACGGCATTGCTTGGCCGTGCCGCCTGCCGAGTCGCCTTCCACTATAAACACCTCGTTCAGTTCGGGTTTGCGCCCCGTACAAGGCGCCAATTTGCCGATGAGGTTGGAGGAGGAAGCGTTGCTCTTTTGGCGCGCTATATCCTTGGCTTTTTTGCTGGCGACACGCGCCTTTTGGGCGGACATTGCCTTTTCCAGTATGGCGTCTCCTATCGCCCAGTTGCGTTTGTCCGTCAAAAACGCCGACAGCTTGTCCACCACCACGCTTTCTACGTACAGCTTAGCGTCGGTCGAGCCCAATTTGCTCTTGGTTTGGCTCTCGAATTGCACGTTGGCCATTTTCAAAAGCAACACGCAAGTCAAGCCTTCGCGGAAGTCCTCACCCAAGAAGTTGGCGTCTTTGTCTTTTAGCACGTTTCGGCTGCGAGCATAGTCGTTGAGCACGCGGGTCAAAGCCGACTTCAAACCCGTTTCGTGCGTGCCGCCGTCGGTGGTGGGTATATTGTTGACGTAGCTGGCTATGGTCTCGTTGTAGCTGTCGGTGTATTGAATGGCCACCTCCAACTTGCGGTCGTCTTGGCTGTCGTCCGACAGATAGATAACGTCGTCAAACAACTTATTCTTGCCGGAGTTTATGTATTTGACCAAGTCTACGATGCCGCCCTCGTAGCACAACGACACCGTATAGGGCTGCATATTGTCGTCCAACTTGCGCTTGTCTATCAAAGTAAAGCGCGCGCCTTTGTTCATAAAGGCGGTGTCTTGCATATACTTTACGATGGTATCGGTGTTAAATTTGATGGTTTCAAACACTCTGTCGTCGGGCATAAAACGCACGAACGTGCCGCGCTTTTTGGTTTTTTCGCCTTTTTTGAGCGGCGCCACGGGCACACCCGATTGAATTTCGCCGTGCTCGTCCTCCACCGAATGGAACCGCTGCTCGTACACGTAGCCGTCGCGGTACACCTGCACCTCGAGCCAACGCGACAACGCGTTGACGACCGATGCGCCGACGCCGTGCAAACCGCCCGAAAACTTGTAGTTGTTGTTGTTGAATTTGCCGCCCGCGTGCAACTCGCAAAACACCACTTCTACGGTGCTCACGCCAAGCTCGGGGTGCATACCCACGGGAATGCCGCGGCCGTTATCCTCTACCGAAACCGATCCGTCCGCATACAAAATCATGGTTACTTCGTCGCCATAGCCGTTGGTGATCTCGTCCACGGAGTTGTCGAAGATCTCCCACAACACCTGGTGCAAGCCGGGCTCGCCCGTGCCGCCGATGTACATACCGGGGCGCTTGCGCACGGCGTCGAGGCCTTTGAGCAATTCAATGGAATTTTGGTTGTATTCTTGTGCCATATTGTACCTTCCTTTGCTAATCGTCCATTATTGTACCAAAGCTTTTGTCATTTGTCAACGACGACGTTTTGTGCCAAAAGCTCGCTTTGCAGTGTTTGTATATACCGTTTGCACACGCTGTCGGGCGCCACCAACTTGAGCGAATCGCCCATGGTCAACACCCAGGCGAAAAACACCGGAGACACCTGCACGTCGCACGCAAACATAAAAGTCCCGTCGCCACGGTCGTGTAACGTTACGTCAAAGCCAAAACGATCCAAAACCATATCTATCACCTTCGGCTCGTTCTTGCCCAACATGGTTACGCGCTCGCGGTCTCCCGCAAACATACCGAACGTGCTCTTGAGATACTTGGCCACCGTCTCCTCTTTGCTCCACAACGGGGCGTCGCACTTATCGCGCAACATCGTTACGTCGTCCATACGATCCACACGGTAGGTAACGTAATGCTCGCGCTCGGGCATTACGCACAGCATATAGTAGTTGTCGTCCCTATACACCAGCGATTTGGGGCTGACTTCGTACCAAGCCGAACCGTCGCTGCGGGTGCGGTATTCTCTATGTTTATCCACGTCCAAATGAAAATAGCGAAAGCGCACTTTGCGCTTACGCTCCAAAGCCATCTGCAAGGTTTCGATATTGGCGGTAGCCGAGTCGTCTTTGCGCTTACCCACCAAAAATTGGGTACTACCGCGCAACTTTTCGCCGCGCGCGTTGCCGCCCAATGCCGCTAATTTCAT
This sequence comes from uncultured Clostridia bacterium, assembly GCA_946648015.1. Taxonomy (GTDB): domain Bacteria; phylum Bacillota; class Clostridia; order Christensenellales; family CAG-1252; genus RUG14300. The sequence continues at coordinate 992 of CAMPCZ010000138.1, read as the reverse complement.
CGTCAACTCCTTGGATTTGTTGCTCGACAAAAAATTGGCGGCCTGCACGCTGTCTATCAATAGACGCAATTCCGCCATGGAAAATGCGCCCGTAGACGCATAATATTCGTTGACGCGCGTTCGCTTCACCTGCACGGGGTAGCCGCACTCTTGCAAAGTGCGAATATCGTCATACACCGACTTGCGCTCGCACACGATGCCTTCGTCCGACAATCTGTCCATCAATTCCACGGTGGACATGGTGTGCTCTTCGTCGGTATCCTGCCTGAGGATCTCCCAAATGCGCAACAATTTGATTTTTTGATTTTTGTTTTTCATCAATCTTTGATATACCGCCTCTTTGCGTCGCGCCATCTGCGGTAAGCGCCCACGAGTTCTTTGGTCGCACATGCAACCACACACACAAACCCGACCACACCAAATACTATACACACCACGTTTAGGCTCATCATATCCTTTTCCTCCGTCGTTTGATGAGCAAATTATACGACGAAACCCAACCGATCGCAATATTTAGGTGTACGCTTTATTGTACACCTTGCAGGCAAATTTGTCAAGTGTTTTCGTCAAATATTTCTTGCCGAATTGTATTTATATTACTTTATATAGATAGTCAAAAACGACACACAAGCCCATCAGTCGGCAAATTACGTCGGTATGCGGTAGCAAATCGGTGATACAATGCGCAAAAGGAGGCTATATGCAATTCGAATTGAAAAAGAAAGGATACGACCCCCAAGCGGTCGATCAATACATATCGGTAAAAAACGAGGAACACCGCGATCAGCTCAACACGCTCAAGCAACGCAACGCGCTGCTCACCGACGAAGTGGCCAAACTACGGCGCGCCAACGAGGCGCTACGCGGCAACGAGGCGCGCATTACCAAACTGCTGTCGGACGCCGAGGCATTGGTAGAACAAGTGCGCCAAACAGTAGACGCTTACCGCGAAGAAGAGATAGATAGGCTATCCTCTTTCCGCGACAAATGGA
>CAMPCZ010000137.1 GCA_946648015.1 uncultured Clostridia bacterium | reverse complement strand
CCCGCCATGTTCACCTTTACGGGCGATTATTACGGTGCCATCGGCAGCAAGGCGCTTCCCGTTTTCAGCGAAGCGGAACGTATGGAAATAGCCGAAAAATGCGGCATACAATACGTTTTTACGTTGCCTGCCGACCGTGAGCACTTCGATATCAGCGCGGGTGCCTTTTTGCGTTTGCTCCTCAACGTTCGCCCGGCCCTTATCGTTTGCGGCGAAGATTTTAGGTTTGGCCGCGACGCGACCGCAGGCGTTTTGACGTTGGCCGACTTTTGTCGTACCAACCGGATTCAATTCAAGTTGGTGCACCTCATGTACGACCGTTGGGGCAGCAAAATCGGTACGGACAGAGTCCGCGAGGCCATTGCGGAGGGCGATATGAGCAAGGCTCGTATTTTGCTCGGGCGAGATTATACCATACAAGGCGTCGTTTCGCACGGGCGGGGCGATGGCCGCCTGCTGGGGTTCCCTACTGCCAATATCGCACTTGACCCCTCGTTGCAAGCACTCGCGTTTGGCGTGTATGCCGCGTATTGTCGCATAGAAGACGCGGCGTATGCCGCCGTTGTCAACGTGGGGCCGCACCCCACGATGGGGGATATGCACGCCAACGTCGAGGCACATTTGTGCGGTTTTGCAGGCGATTTGTATGGACAAACCATTGTTTTACACATTGTCGAACGACTGCGCGATATACAACAATTTGACGATACAGAAGCGCTGCAAAAGCAGATCGCATCCGACGTTGTGCAAACCAAGCGCTTGGTAAGGAGAAAAATCAGATGATCAAATTCGGCCCCAGCGGCAGTCCGGAGGATTTTTTGCAAGATCCGGCATACAACGGCACAGTCGATATGCCGCGCTACGTCAAAGCGCGCGGACTCGACTGTTTTGAGTATTCTTTTGGCAAGGGCGTGCGCATCAGCGAAGCCACCGCTTCGGCCATCGGCGCCGCATTTGCCGCATTGGACGTGGAGATAAGCGTACACGCCCCCTATTTTATCAATTTTGCCAACCCCGACCGTGCCAAGATCGAAAACAGTTTCGGCTACATTACGGCATCGCTGGACGCTTTGCGAACGTTTGGCGGCAAACGGTGCGTTTTTCACCCCGGCTCACCTCTCAAACGAGATCGTGCCGACGCGGTGGCCGATATGCAACGCAACGTTGCCGAACTTGCCGAACTATTGCATAGAAACGGATACGACGACTTGCGCGTTTGTCCCGAAACGATGGGCAAGCTAAACCAACTGGGCACAGTGGAGGAAATAGCGGACTTGTGCCGTATCGATCCTATTTTTACCCCGTGCGTAGACTTCGGACACGTCAATGCGCGCGGCTTGGGTTGCCTCAAAACGGTGGACGACTTCAAACGAGTGGTGGACGCATTCGGTTGTGTGTTGGATTGGGATAGAGTAAAGAATATGCACGTACACTTTTCCAAAATACAGTACACCGAGATGGGCGAAAAATGCCACCTTACGTTCGATGACGAGGTGTACGGCCCCGAGTTCGCTCCATTGGCCGAAGTGCTGGTCGAATACAAGATGACCCCCTATATCGTCAGCGAGTCGGCGGGTACGCAGGGTAGGGACGCCGCTATTATGCGCGATATCTATCGGGAAGCCCTTGCTAAGGCCTAAATTGCCTTGAATTGTACTAAAAAGCGCGAAAATACGCATTAGTGCGCAAAAAAGCATTGCAAAATTGTGTTTTATACTTTATAATAACAAAGTCAATATACCTTGGAGACGAGTTATGCTGGAAGAAGTGTTCAAATCGTTGCAGGCGGATTGTTTGCTGATCAATTCCCCTACCAATACCTTCTACTTTACGGGATATAACAATCCCGAATGTATGGTCGCGGTGTATCGCGACAGCGCCGTCTACTATACCGACGCTCGCTATACGGCCGAGGCTCATGCCGCAGTGGTGGGCGATTTTGTCATCAAAGAGATGGCGGCCACCGATTTCGAGCACATTGCCGAGGATATACGCCTGTCCGGCGCGCGCAAAATCGCCGTGGAGATGGCGTACCTCACCGAGGAGTCCTACCTTGCCATCGCCGACAGATTGCCCCTTTGTCAATTTGTCAATTGTTCGGACGCATTGTCCGACTGCCGACGCATCAAAACCGATGTGGAGATGAGTTATATTCGCCAAGCCGCCCACGCCAACGACGTGGCGTTCGAGGCGTTGCTCGGCCAAGTCAAAGAGGGTATGACCGAGTTGGAATTGGCCTATTTGTTGCAATACGAGTATATCAAGGCAGGCGGCGAAGGCATTGCATTCGACACCATCAGCGTGTTTGGCGAGCATACCGCCTATCCGCACGGACACCCGGGTCATACGCGCCTGCAAAAAGGGGATATGGTCACCTTGGATTTCGGCACCAAGTTCCACGGCTATTGCTCGGACATTACGCGCAATTTCTGTCTGGGCGACCCCGGTGATGAGTACAAAAAGGCATATCAACACGTGCTCACCGCCAATAAGATGGGCATCGAGGCCGGCTACAACGGCGTTTCCGCCGCCGAGTTGGACGCCGTTGCCCGCAACTATTTGGAATCGGTTGGTTTAGGCAAATATTTTACGCATAGTTTGGGGCATGGCGTGGGTATCGACATTCACGAAAAACCCTTCCTCAACAAGCGCAGTAAGGATATCATTGTCAAGGGCATGACGTACACCATCGAGCCCGGCATATATATCAACGGCAAATTTGGCATCCGCATAGAGGATTTGCTTTATATGGGCGATAGTCCCGAATTGCTCAGCCGTTGCAACAAAAATTTGATAATATTATAGGAGGCATATTATGGGATTTGTATTAGCAGGTGATTTTAGAAAGGGCGTTACGTTCGAGCTTGAGGGCAACGTGATGACGATCGTTGACTTCCAACACGTCAAACCCGGCAAGGGCGCGGCGTTTGTGCGCACCAAGATCAAAAACGTTATGACCGGCGCTGTGTTGGAGCGTACCTTTAACCCCACCGATAAGTTCGAGACCGCACACATCGAGCGCAAGGATATGGAATATTTGTACACCGACGGTGAGTTTTACTATTGCATGGACACCGAGACTTTCGAGCAAATTCCCTTGACGGCCGACCAAATGGGCGACACGCTCAACTTTATCGTCGAGAACAGCAAGGTTACCGTTTCTTTCTATAAAGACAAAGCCTTCTCTGTGGAACCCGAGACCTTTGTCGTGTTGCAAATCACCGTTTGCGAGCCCGCCGTGCGCGGTGATACCGCCACCAACGGCACCAAGCCCGCCACGTTGGAGACCGGCTACAAGATCCAAGTGCCTATGTTTGTCAACGAAGGCGACTACATTAGGGTGGACACCAGAGAAGGCGCTTATATGGAGCGTGTAAAAAAATAGTTGGAATTGCGCGACTGAGGGTGCTGTTCGCTTCTTCGCGCCAACCGTGTACGCATAGTACACTGGGTCAGCGCTCATCGTTTGAACACACCCTCATTCATCACAATTCCAACCATTTTTGGGTAAGTACCCCAAGCGGGGTAAGTTTTCGCTTCCTTCGGGGAGCGTTTTTTTTATAGTTGGATGCGCGACTGAGGGTGCTGTTCGCTTCTTCGCGCTAACCGTGTACGCATAGTACACTGGGTCAGCGCTCATCGTTAGAACACACCCTCATTCATCACAATTCCAACCATTTTTGGGTAAGTGCCCCAAGCG
>CAMPCZ010000136.1 GCA_946648015.1 uncultured Clostridia bacterium | reverse complement strand
CGATACGCGGCATGACGCAAACCAAACTAAACGGCACTTCGCTCAAACGCAACGGCCTATTTGGCACGTTGGGCAAGGCTACCGTAGTCAACCTGACGCTTGCCGACGTCGACATCGAGATAGGCTTGGTGTCGGACGAGTTTCGCATAGGCGGTCTGGCAGGCTATAGCGCAGGCGCCACGGTGGAAAATTGCAGCGTGTCGGGGCTCATCCAGGTAGATAGCGCCCAAAGCACCACGCGCAAAGGCTACGTGGGTATGCTTTTGGGCTACTCCAACGGCACCAAGATACGCCGCGTGCGCACCGAGGGCAAAGTGGACGTTACCTATGCCGGCGTTTACGCCGGCGGCGTGGTGGGCATTTGCACGGCCGCCTCGCAAGACAATTTGGACAACGTGCTTTCTTTGGTAGACGTACGCGCATACGGCACAGGCAGATCGGGTTCGGCGGCTGCGGGCAGAGCCTATGCCGCAGGCATTGCCTATTTGTCGGGCATAGAGAACGTATCCCACTGCGTGTGGCTGGGCAAGGCCTCTTGCGAAGTGGTGGTGGGCACGCCCGCCGACGAAGAAATGTACGCCACGGGTATGTTTGTAACGGGCGGCAGCCACGTGTTCCACGGTCAATGCCAAATAACGCTGACCGACTGCTTCTTTGCAATAGAGGGCATAGACTACGACCAAGAGACCTATAGCGCCGAGCGTTACGCCACCACCCAAGCCCGACTCGCCGCCATCGCCGACCGCTACGCGGTAGGCAACGCGCAGTCGCAAAAGCGCACGTCTGCTATATTTGCCGTATACGCGGGCAATATGGGCGACCCCGCCGCCTACAGTTGGCAGGAGGGCGGCACTACCGTCGGGTTGGACCTGGACGAAGTGTGGCAGATGCAAGAGGGACAACTATCGCTGCGTCCCTACCACAGCGAATGGTACGAGGTGCGCTTTGTGCTGGACGACGGCACGGTGGTAGCCAGCCAACGCGTGCTAAAGGGACAAACAGCCACTTCGCCCGTATACACGGGAGAGGAAGGATATGCCGTGAGATGGGACTATAACGACGCCGCGCCCGTGGTGCAAGACCTGGTGGTGCGCGTACTGCACACGCAAAACTAACCGAACACAAGGGAAGGAGAAATTATGAGTTACGCAGACAAAATTTTCAAACAAAACATCGAACATATTTTGAACGACGGCTTTAGCGACGAAAATCTCGACGTGCGCCCTCATTGGGCGGACGACAACGCCCCCGCGCATACCGTCAAGGCCTTTTGCATCGTCAACCGCTACGACCTCGGCAAAGAGTTTCCTATCATGACGATGCGCTACACCAACTTTCGCGCCGCCGTGGACGAAATATTGTGGATTTGGCAAAAGAAAAGCAACAACGTACACGACCTAAACAGCCACATTTGGGACGCTTGGGCCGACGAAAACGGCTCTATCGGCAAAGCCTACGGCTATCAGCTGGGCGTTAAGCACCAATACAAAGAGGGTATGATGGACCAAGTGGACCGTGTGTTGTATGACCTCAAACACAACCCGCAATCGCGGCGCATACTCACCAATATCTACGTACATCAGGACTTGCACGAGATGGCGCTGTACCCCTGCGCCTACTCTATGACCTTCAACGTGGTGGGCAACAAACTCAACGCCATTCTGAATCAGCGCAGCAACGATATGCTGGTGGCCAACAACTGGAACGTGGTGCAGTACGCCGTATTGGTGCATATGTTTGCGCAAGTATCGGGGCTGGAAGTGGGCGAATTGGTGCACGTCATCGCCGACGCGCACATCTACGACAGGCACATACCCATCGTCAAAGAAGTGATCGAGCGGCCGCAACTGGAGGCCCCCCGTCTTGTCATCGACCAATCCATCACCAACTTCTATGACTTTACGGTGGACAGTTTCCGCTTAGAGGGATACGACGCCCCCAAACTGGGCAAAAAATTGCCGGTGGCGGTTTGATACCGACCGCAACGATATAGGCAAATTGCTTCCTTTGCCGAAATTGTATAGAGGTTTTTCGGTAAGGACGAGGTGTTAGAAAGAGGCGTGGCGTGTGCCACGCCTTTTTCCTTTGTCTATCATTCAAAAAACCGACCCGCACGTATCCATGAAACGATAAGCAAAAATTGAGTTTGAAAAATCACTTTGGCTGCTTTTTCTTGTTTGCTATTGCCTTAGCCACGCTTTGCGGCAAGAAGGATAAGAAAATAACCTATATCCGCATGATTCGTATGGCGTCGACTACGGCTCGCCGAACGATAGGACGCCACTCGTGATATACAGATACGGCGTTCTTCGTTCTTTTTCGCAAAGGACAAAGAAAAACGGCAAATGATCGACGCATTTTGAGCGCTTTACAAAAAAACAACTACCATCGAATTATATTGTTTCATACGATATCTATGAACCGCGCAGTTTGAGATAGCATTTTCGGCTGTCGTCTCGGGTGCCGCGTCGCCTGCTCGGCTACCACAATTTGCCGAAAGCGGCGGCCAAAGCGAGATCTTGCTTGCAGGCATTGTCCAAGGCCAAATACATCTTGACTGTGTCGTGGCGGGCGTCGTGCGCTTGTTTTTCGGTGCCGTACAACGTGCGCATCAAATCCATAATATCGGCATTGCGCACCCCTTCGTAGGAGGCAAACTCCTCGAGCGAGGGGAATTTGTAACCTCGGCCCCTGGCGGGCAACTTGAGTACGGGCGCAAAGTGACGCATGGTGCAAAAGCGCTTGTCTCCCGGGTCGAAAAACATACCCAAACGCCCGAATTCGGTGCGCATAAACCCCTCGTCAAAACTGAAATTGTGCGCGACCAACACGTCGGCCGCGGCAAAATCTTGCCATATCTCGTCGGCGTCGTCGGCAAAAACGCGCCCTCGCGACAAGGCTGCCACGATGGGAACGGTCAGCCCCGTTACGGCGCTGGCGCTCGGCTCGATGGCCTCTACCGCGAAGTAAAAATTTTTGGCGGAAAGACCGCCCTCCTCCTCTATGATGTAGGCAAGCTGGCATATCTGCCCGGGGTGTAGAGTGCCACCCAGCAAAAATCCCCCCGCCCGTAGGCCCGTAGTTTCGGTATCGAAGTATAACGCTCTCATAGTCGCATTGTAGCACCCTCGCAAGGTTTTGTCAATTCTTGGCGAATAGAGACGATGCCGTCATATCCCACGGCGCGCCGCCGTATGGATAGACGAAAAAGGAGGACGAATATGAACTTGACCGATTTGTTGGCAACACCCCTCATACATTTACCCACCGCCACGAGACGGGGCGTGGTGGTTGGATTTGCCATAGACGAGCGTTTGCGCCGCATAAGCCACGTCGTTATGGTGGACGAGGACAGTTACTGCCGCGAAATCTACTATCGTTGGCGCGACCTGCGCTGGGGCGAGTGCGCGTTGTTGACCACTGCCGAAGGTTGCGAAGACGGCCCCACGCGCATACCCTTCCGCGAGACGGTGCTGGACGCCGACGGCAAAGACTACGGTTATCTGAAAGAGGTGGTCTGCGACGAGCGCGGGCACATCGAATATTTGCTGACCACCAAAGACGAGCGATTGGAAGCGGCGCGATTGTTGCGCGTAGGCGACGTGGTACTGACGCGCGGCCAAAAGCGGCTGGTACTAAGCACCCGCCACGGCAAAGCGTCGCAAAGCGCGCCGAGCGGGACAAATGCCCAAGAGGCGTCCGCCGCGGCCGACGAAACGAAGACAGCGCAACCGCTCGAAACGGCGGAGTACATTGTCGAAGAGCCCAAAACCTCCCCAAAGACGGCG
>CAMPCZ010000135.1 GCA_946648015.1 uncultured Clostridia bacterium | reverse complement strand
CGACAGATTGGCGACGGTGCACGTGGTCGACTACGACAAAGACGAGCGCCTGTGCTTGCCCGGCAAAGGTATATTCGATTTCAAGCAACTGTTTCAAAGGCTTGCGGACATGGGCTTTGCGGGAGCAGTTATCATAGAGGCATATCAAAACAATTACGATCAAATAGAGGAGTTGCAGGACAGTTTGCAATACCTCAAATCACTACGACAAAACGTCAAATAAGGAGAAACGTATGAAACAAAATATCAGATTGGACTACAACAATATGATGGCCGACTATCTCGGCAGCGAGGGATTTACCGACGCCGAATTGGACGCGGTAGCCGCCAAAGCGGCCACTGCGCACGCCTACGTCGAGCAAAACGCAGGCAAAGGTATGCTGGGCTGGGCAAGACTAGCCTACGATCAAGACGCCATCGTCGAGGATATCGTGGCCACGGCCAATGACATTCGCTCCAATTTCAAAGCGTTTGTCGTGTTGGGCATTGGCGGTAGTGCATTGGGCCCCATAGCCGTATTTCAGGCGCTCAAACATATGCACTACAACGAACTTAGCGATCAAAAGCGCGGCGGCCCCAAGTTTTACGTAGAGGACAACGTCGACCCCGAGCGTATGAATGCCTTGTTCGACGTGATTGATCCCGCTACTACTTGTTTCAACGTCATCACCAAATCGGGCGCTACCAGCGAAACGATGAGCCAATATCTCATCATCAGCCGCGTACTCCAAGACAAATTGGGTGCGGATTGGACCAAACACGTAGTGGCTACCACCGATTGCGAAAAGGGCAATCTCATCAAGTTGGCCAAGAAAGAGGGGTTCAAAACTTTCTATATCCCCTCGTCCGTCGGCGGTCGCTTCAGCGAACTCAGCCCCGTAGGTCTGTTGCCCGCCGCAGTGCTTGGCATAGACGTCAAGACCTTGCTCGAGGGCGCCAAAGATATGCAGGAGCGCAGCAAGTCTGCCGATCTTCGCCAAAACGCACCCTTGCTTTGCGCCGCTTTGCAATACGTCTCTATGGGAAAAGGCAAAAACATTTCAGTCATGATGCCCTATGCCGATAGCCTCAAATACATTGCCGACTGGTATTGCCAACTTTGGGGCGAAAGCTTGGGCAAAGCCGTCGATTTGGATGGCAAAACGGTCTATGCCGGTCAGACGCCGGTCAAAGCGTTGGGCGTAACCGACCAACATAGCCAAATCCAACTCTACACCGAGGGCCCCTTCGACAAAGTGGTTACCTTCATCGCCGTAGACCGCTTCCGCCAAGAGTATCGTATCCCCGAGGGATTGCCCGACTTCCCCGACGTCAACTTCTTGTGCGGCAACGATATGGGCACCTTGCTCAACAACGAGCGCAAAGCCACCGAGTACGCGCTCACCAAAGCCAAGCGCTTGAATCACACCATCTACGTGCCCGAAGTCAACGAATATACCTTGGGACAACTTTTGATGCTGTTTATGCTCGAAACGGCCTATTGCGGCGCAATGCTCAACATCAATACTTTCAACCAACCCGGAGTAGAAGAGGGCAAAAAGGCCACGTTCGCCTTGTTCGACCGCAAAGGCTTTGAAGAAAAGAAGCAGGAATTGCTTTCCGCCAAGGCCAAATCGGACAAATATATCATCGGCTAAAAGGCGGTATAAAGAGCGCGACTTCGGTCGCGCTTTTTTTGTAGAATATTATATATTCTAAAACGCTTGGGTTAGTTGCGAAACCGCGCCGATTATGCTATAATTTGTAAAATGGAGGCAGTATGTACTACAAGATCAAAACCTACGGTTGCCAAATGAACGTGCACGAGAGCGAAAAAATCGCCGGTATGCTTGAGGCTATCGGCTATTTGCCGTGCGAAGAGGAAGATCAGGCCGACGTCGTCGTATTCAACACCTGCTGCATACGCGATACAGCCGAAAAGAAGATACAAGGCAACATCGGCGTGCTCAAATCTATCAAACGCCAACGCAAAGAAATGATAATCGCCGTCGTGGGCTGTATGACGCAACAAAAGGGCGCGGCAGAATTGCTCAAAAAGAAATTCCCCTACGTAGACATCGTACTGGGTACTTCCAATTTGGCCGACTTGCCGCAAGCCATAGAAGCCAAGCGCCGCGGCAAAAAGAGCGTATTGTTGCAGGATAGCACTATGGACGCCGCCGTCAAATTGCCGGTTACGCGCACTTCTTTTCCCAATGCTTGGGTCAACATCATGTATGGATGCAACAATTTTTGCACCTATTGCATCGTGCCCTATGTGCGCGGCCGCGAGCGTTCTCGCCAAATAGACGACGTCGTAGCCGAGGTTGACGGCCTTATCAAAGAGGGATACAAAGAGATCACTTTACTTGGCCAAAACGTGGACTCCTACGGTTCGGACTTGGCCAACGGCGAAAACTTTGCCATGTTGTTGGAGCGAATTGCCGGTATAGAAGGGAAATATCGCATACGGTTTATGACGTCGCACCCCAAGGATATTTCGAGCCAAGTCATAGACGTCATGGCGCGATACGACAATATATGCAACAATATCCATTTGCCGGTGCAGTCGGGCTCGAGCAAGGTGCTCAAAGAGATGAATAGGCACTACGACCGCGAGCGCTATCTTGCCATCATAGACGAGCTGCGCTCCAAAATGCCCGATATAGGTATCACGACGGATATTATGGTCGGTTTTCCCACCGAAACGCAGGAGGACTTCGAAGAGACGTTGGATCTGGTGCGCAAAGTGCGCTTTTCCAACGCGTTCACCTTTGTCTATTCGCCGCGCAAAGGCACCCCTGCCGCTACTATGCCTCAGTTGGACGCCGCCACCAAAAAGGCGCGCATCACTACGCTTGTAGCCGAGCAAAATCAGATTACCAAAGCGCTTAGCGAGCAATATATCGGCAAAGTGTACGAGGTTTTGGTCGAAGATGTCGCCCCCAAAGCCGAGGGAGCCGTTTGCGGCCGTACCGAGAGCGGTCGGTTGGTCACCTTTGCAGGCTCGGCAGACCTCATCGGCCAATTCGTCAACGTCAAAATTACCAGATCGCAATCCGCGTCTTTATTTGGAGAAATACAATGAACCCCGATCGCAGCAAGATGTCGCCTATGATGAAGCATTATATGGACGTCAAGGATCAATATCCCGACGTCATTTTGATGTACAGATTGGGCGATTTTTACGAAATGTTTTTTGACGATGCGGTTACCGTATCGCGCGAGTTGGAGCTCACCCTCACCGGGCGAGATTGCGGACTGGAAGAGCGTGCGCCTATGTGCGGCGTTCCCTATCATGCCGTGGACGTTTATATCAGTCGTCTTATTGCCAAAGGGTACAAAGTAGCCATTTGCGAGCAACTGTCCGACCCCAAAGCGTCCAAGGGAATGGTAGAACGCGACGTCGTGCGAGTCATCACCCCCGGCACCGTGGTAGAGGACACCATATTGGACGAAAGGCAAAACAATTATTTGGCCTCTTTCTACTACAATGGCAAAGACTGCGGCATTGCCTATGCCGATTTGTCTACCGGCGAATTCAAGATTGCCCAAACGACAGGCGAAAACAGCGTAGCCGAAGCCGAAAATATACTCAATAGCGTGCATGCCAGCGAGATTTTGATCAACTCCGAGGCCAAAAACGTCTTGCGTGCCGAAGCGATTTATCGCGTTCAACCCACGCTGTATTACGACTACACCTATCGCAAGAGCGAAGCCGAGCGCATATTATGCAACCAATTCGGCGTATCGACCTTGGACGCTTTTGAAGTAGGCGATTTGCCTATGGGCATATCGGCGGCAGGCGCATTGATGAATTATCTTATCGAAACGCAAAAACGTTCGCTTT
>CAMPCZ010000134.1 GCA_946648015.1 uncultured Clostridia bacterium | reverse complement strand
CGTATCTCATCAACTTTACCGCGCTGGACTGCATCGTGGCGCCCACGGACACCAACAACCACGTGTACGCCTCGGGCGAGTCGGTGCGTGTGGGCACGGTGCTCACCCTCAACGTGACGCCCACGGATCCCAACAAGCCCACGCCGTATATGCAGACGGTCAACGGCACCACATTTGCATCGGGTGACACCTTCACGGTGTCCTCGGCAAACGTGGAGATCAAGGCGATATATTGGGACGAGGTCAACTCGCCCTTCAACCCGAACTTCGGGCAAAACTCTTGGGCGCTCATCAAATTGGGTGCCGAGGTGGGCTTGGCGGCGTCCCTGTGGAGCGTGGGAGACGAGAAGACGGACAGCAACGGCAACGTGTGGCGCATCGTAGATCTCAAGCCCGGACGCTATGCCAAAGTAGGCGGCGGCGTGACGAATATCGTCATCGAGAAGGTAGACCTGTATGCCTCAAGTACACTATGGTACACTTCGTCGAATAGCGAACACTACGGGCAGTCGGCGCTTTATAACAAGATGCAATCGGGTGGCACGTTCTATGAAAGTGAAGACCAAACCCTTGCTGCACTTGTGAACGACAACAAGATCATCGTCAATGCGTCGCAATCGTCCACCTCGGCAACGGTGGATGTGCAATGCGGGTTCTTTGCGGCATCATGCACCGAACTTGGCTTTAGCGACTACGGTAAGGCCACGTCCCTCGAGACCGTCAACAACGGCACCACCTTCGGCGCTTTCCAATATTACGACGGCGCAGCGAATAGCAAGAGGGTTAAAAAGAAGAACGGGTCCGCCTATTATTGGTGGACAAGGTCGCGCTACAACGACAACTATGCTGTGTTTGTCGGTGCCAATGGGAGTCGAGTCGGCAGCTACGTCAGCGGCGACGGTGGCGCGTGCCCCTGCGTCGCATTTTAATCAAGTAGTCAGATAATCGCCCCGCGACAAAGCGGGGCAAGGAGCCTCTATGAGCGTACCCGCATGGAGAAAGAAAGAGAGCGCAGTACAATACGTGGACACGGCGCGAGGCGTCCTACCAAACATACCGCGCCATCGTGATGGAAACAAACGAGCCGAGGGCTCGATTTGCAATATTGAATTGGGAGTAGACTATGGACAACGAACTACACTTTGTGAGCCAAGAAGAACCCAAGCCGCCCGTCGAGGTGGTGGGTGTGCCCTACGTGGACGACTCCGGCGTCGAACACGACGACCTCGTCCTGTATCGTGCCGACAACGGGTGCATGATTATGTGCAACCGCGACGGCGAACTCTACGTGGACGCCGTGGTGCGTGCCGACAGCGACGTGCGCTTTTTCGAGACCGACGAGCCCATCGTGCTTGCCGAGGAAGATGCCGGAAACAAAGAGGAAGGAGGTGAGAACAATGGATGAAATCGATGAATTGATACAGCAAGAGGTGCAGGTAGCCAAGCCTACTGCCAGATTGCCGGCAGATCAGCCCGAAGGTGATGCCATCGAGCAGCTCGGGCGCGCAGCATCCAGCGCCGTGTTGGCTCAAGTTGCCGCTGGCGAAAAAGACATCGAGGACGCCGCATTCGAGATGGTAGGCGTAGCTGCAGCCGCACAGGCAGCAAGCGAAAACGGCGACGCCTACTCGGACATACAGGACAAGGCGCTGCGCCACAAGTTGCGCGCAGGCACCAACCGGGCGCGGGCAAAAGAGCGCGAGTCAGGCAACCGTGACAACGAGGCATTCTATGCCCGATTCAGACCGATATTGGAGTTTGATTTCGGAAATATCATCGGCAAGCCGACGACAAAGCCCGACGCCGAGATAGAGAGCAAGTCCTACAGCAAACTGTTCATGGTGCTGACATTGATCATCGCGGCGGTTCCATGGCTCGCTTGCGCACTCGTCCTTTACATTCTGAAGGGCGTTAATGCCGTTGTGGATCTTGTGCGGCAATTCACCAAGATAGCGCAGGGGCTCGTCTTATCCGTGGCGATCCTCGGATTGATATTTGCGATAGTGCGGGTGGTGGCGCACTATATCGAATTTTACACCGGCATTAAAATACTGCCATTCTAAGGAGGTTATACTATGGCAATTCAAATAGACCACAGCAAACTGCTTGCCGATTTTAGGCAGGCGCAAGAAGACCTCGCTCTCGCTCGCGAGATACACGAGGCAGACGTGCGATCGCGCGTCAAGCCCTATCTCGACAAGGGCATACTCAACGACGACAGCGTCGCGTCTATCGTGGACAAACTCAGCGCCGCCGATCAAGAGGCGTTCGATAGCAAATGGGGCACCGTGAAGCAATACGTTGTTGATGCCCCCGATGATGCCGCCAACGCCATCGAGAGAGAAGACGTTGCAGATTTCGACGCCGCCGAGGTTGCCGGGCAACTCGGCGAACAACAGGAAGCAATCCCCACCTTTGGGGCAGGCTATCAAATCAATTAAGGAGGACAAGACCATGACCGAAAAACTCACCAATTTATTGCAGATCCAAATCGCCGCCCTTGAGGATCAGCGCGACCAAGAAATTAGGGCGGCCATCGCGGAGGACTACCAGCAAAACGTCGCGCCCAAGCAAGCCGAGATGGAGGCACAAAAGGATGCCGAGTTGCGACGCCTTGCTGCCGAACACGAGCAGGAACAGGCGAAACTGCAAGCCGAGTATGAAGGCAAAGTGCAAGCCGTAGTGCAAGCCTGCGAAGCCAATAAAAAGGCGCTCGCCGAAAAATCGGCGCAGACGGTGCGTTACACCACCGGCACCGACTACGATGCCGCAATCAAGCAAGTACAAGCGCTTTTGCCCAAGCAGTAATGGGAGGTGATGGCAATGAGTGTTCCCTTTTCCTATATTCTGCAGACCTATGGCTATTGGCCGTTTGTGCTTGCCTTCGTTGCCATGGCGCTCACATTCCCCCTTAAGTTGCCGTATAAGGCACTGACCGGGCGCATCAAAACGGCGGCGGTAGGGGAACTACTCGACCGTGTAATCTTGTTATTCCCCGTCGCCATCGGCATCGGACTGTGGTACATACACAACATCATCCTCGGCATCGAGGAGGCAACACTGGTCAGCGTTATGGCCGGCGCCGCCACCGGCGGCCTTGCGATTGTGTACTATAACCTGTTCGGGCGATATATGGAACGCGCTATCCTCAAAAAACTCGGCAAGCAACCCCTTGCGGATACGCCCGCGACGAGCGACGCTGCACTCGCAGCGGCCAACGCCATCGCCACCGGCGAAAAGACGATCAAAGAGCTCGCGGCGGATGCCATTAGCGGCAATGCCGACATCGCCCCTGTGAGCGATGAAACCGATGACGATGAGGAACTCGCCGGCAACGAGGATGATGGCGACGAAGATGATGACGACGAGGGTGACGAGGACGAGGTGGATGATATCATCTATGATCTGTCGGATGCCACCGGCGTTCCCTACGAAACCCTGCGCACGGTCCTCGACCGCATCCTCGGCGACAAGTAAGGCAACCTACACCAAACAAAAAAGGCGGTCAAGCGACCGCCTTCTTGTTTTGGCATATTGAATCAAGTAAAAAAGACCTGCCAGTCAAAGCCAAGCAACAAGGCTATTCTTCTTGCCATTTCGGGCGACGGCTTTTTCTTGCCCGTCACCAAATGAGTAAAGTAAGACCGATTTATATCAAGGATGATAGCGGCCTGATTTTTGTTTAGATGGCGCTCCTCAAGTCCGTTTTCGATTGCCTCACTGATGGCAAACTGTTTTGCCTCCTCGCTGACGTAAATTGCCGGCCTGACCATCTGCACAAACGCATCGCCCGAAACCCGAACGTCATCGATGCGCGACGGCGCCGGGGCATCTTCAACCGATGAGAGCCAGCCATATAGCGCAT
>CAMPCZ010000133.1 GCA_946648015.1 uncultured Clostridia bacterium | reverse complement strand
GACAGACAGACAGACAGACAGACAGACAGACAGACAGACAGACAGACAGACAGAGTAAACTATCTGTTGTCTTACCCTATATTTTTTTGCGCTTTAGGCTAGTCCTATAGCGCTTTTTTGTATATGCTCGTATTGGTTTTGGTGCTCAATTTAATATCAGTCGCGTACTTCTTTGCAAAGCGCAAGAGAGCGGTGGCGATCAGCTACCTCTTTGCTATTGGCGCGATGAGCATTATGTCGCTACTGCTCCTCGGCGACGACAATATTACGTCGGCGTTGTCGCGTTTGTTTGGCGGCTGGGTATACGAATTTGTCGCAGATTACGAGCGGTATTACGTCGATGGTATGATATCGCCTTGGTTGGGCTTGGAGATCTTGACCTTGGTGATTGCCTTTGTCATCACGTTGGAAACGGCCGAGTCGGTGTATCTGCGCAACCTACAGCGCCATGCGCCTCGCCACAAACGCGATGTTGCCGACCATGCGCCCCAAAACACAGTCGCTACCATTGTCGAAAAGAGATATCTCACGTTTGAAGTTTTGCTTTGTTGAGGATTCATTTGCCGTATTTGCACATAGTAACAGAAGACCCAACTAAACAATAACGAACAATAGGAGATTTATATAGTTATGAAAAAGAACAACAAAAAAGGCTTTACCATCGTCGAATTGGTAATAGTCATTGCAGTCATCGCCATTTTGGCGGCGGTACTGATACCCACGTTCATCAGCTTGCTGCGCAAGTCCCGGGTCAGCACCGATACCCAACTTATCAAACACCTCAATACCGCGCTCGCTTTGGACGCCGACAACGAGCATAATACCGTTACCGACGCCTTTGCCGCCACCGCGGCAAGCGGCTTTGACGTGGCCAAAATCAATGCCAAAGTCAGCGAAAACGAGATTTTGTGGGATAGCGTCAACGACGTGTTTTGCTATCTGAACGACGGCCAAATCGAATATTTGCCCGACAGCGTAAGAGCAAGCGACAAACTCGCCGCAGGCGATTCCCGTTTGTGGAAGATTTATGATAAGGCGCCCCTGCCCGGCGAGACGTATTCGATGTACGTTGCGGGCCAAGCGGCCGCCAACTACGTGGCCAACAACGAGATAGCGGTGGGCGTGGACTGCGGCGACTTTGCCGTGCCCAGCGTGCGTTTCGTTACCAATGCCGACACTTCCGCCATCATTCGCACCAATAGTTTGGAGACCGAACTCACCGTCAATGCGCCCAATGCCAACGTCGCCCACTATGGCAAGGCCAAGAGCGTGAACGTAGTCGCCGTCAAACCCGCCTCTTACGAGGAGAACGGTTACGTGCCTTTTGTGGAAGTGACGCAAGGTCGCGTCGTCTTCGGCAATCGGTCCGATGTCGATACGCTGTATCTCAACAAAAAGGTCGGCGAGAATGCTTTTGACGACATCACCATCAAAGTAGAAGCCGGCGCTACGATGCCCACTGTCAAGCGCGATTCTATCGGCGTTGAGCTGGGCGAAGATCTCATCAAAGTGTGCGTGGTCGAAACCGTCGAAAAGACCGAAACCATCTACCTCAAGGGCAACGGTACCATCGAGGACGAAAAGGTATACGTGTCCACCACAGGCGACGCCAATGACGCCGTGTACGTTACCGAGGTGACCGCCTCCACCCCCGCCAAGCAAATTGCCAACGCCAAGGTGGGCGACGACGTCGTGGACAACGGTAGCACCGCCCAAGAAAAAGAGGACACCAAGGCTGAGGTGGTAGACGACGCCCAGGCCGCGGAGGTCGCCCAAGCCATCGAAGAGGGCGCCAACTACGTGGCGCGTATCGGCTCAATCGGGTACACTACCCTCGCTTCTGCCGTGGCGGCTGCCGTCAACGGCGACACCGTAGTGTTGCTCCAAAACGTAACGCAATCCACGTATATTACCATCAACGACCAAAAGATCGCAGTTGATTTGAATGGCAAAGAGATCACGACTACGTCCTCTTGCTCTTCGGTCTTTATTCCGTACCACAACAACGCCGAGTTGACCGTCAAAGATTCGGTCGGCAACGGCAAAATTATCTTCTCCGGCATCACGTCGTCAGCCGCCCAGACCGCCATCCGTGTTTGGAAAGGCACGTTCATTTTGGAAAGCGGTACCATAGGCACCGTTACTACCGCTACCTCCTATGCGCCCGTATACGTGCAAAGCACCGGCGCTTTTGTTATGAATGGCGGCGAAGTGTACGGCTTGACCTATGGCGTCACCAACTCGGGCGTCCTAACGCAAAACGGCGGTACCATTCGCTCGACCCAAACGGACAAGAGCAAGTGGTCGTACGGCATCTATAATGCCAAAACGGTCAACCTCAACGGCGGTACGGTGCAATCTACTTTGATCGGCGTCTATATGAGCGCCGGCACGCTCACTGTCGACGGCGGCACCATCGAATCCAGCTCGAAAGGTATTATGGGCACGGGTACCGTCAACTTGAAGTCGGGCACGGTGCGTGCTTACGATATAGCCATCTCCGAATACAATACAACGAAAAAGTTGACTGTAAACGTCAGCGGCGGCGCCGTCATCAGCGATAACGTCGGCATCAATTTGGGTGGCACCACCAGCAAATTGACGATGACCGGTGGCGACGTGCGAGCCAAACATTACGGCGTCAACGCCTTGGGCGACCTGATTATTTCGGGCGGCTCTATCACCGTCGAGGGCGCTACCGGCGCCAACAACGTTGCGTTGTGTGTGCGCAAGAGTTTGTCGTTGAGCGGTGCTGTCACCATTCAAAACAACAACGCGTACGTCGAGGTGGACGAGTCCACGAATTACACGCCCTACGCCGTCTTTGTGTACGGCACCGAGGCCTCTCCCGTCAGCGCGACCATCGACGGCGCGACCATCGCCTCTGCCGACGGATACGCCGTAGAAATATCCGCCTATTCTACCGTTACCCTCAAAAACGCTACGGTCAGCGGCGTCAATGCCGTTATCACGCAGGCCGAAACCGCCGCTTGCACCATAGAGAGCGGCGTGTATACGGCAAGCGGCAGCCAAGTGTGCTACGCTTACAACGGCACCTTTGACATTGCGGGCGGCACCTATACCGGCGGTGGCTCGATCAACCCCGATTATGCCGACGCGCCCTATCGCTTCACGTTGAATTGCTACGATAGCAATTACGCGGCGGGTACGGCCAACTTCGAGGTAACGGGTGGTAGTTTCTACCAATTCAACCCCTCCAACGACCTGTCCGAGGGTGCGAATACCTGCTTTACCCCCGAGGGCTACGCAAGCACCTACGATGCCGAAACGGGCTACTATACCGTGGCGCAAGAGTAAGAATAGAGAACTATGTGTAGAACCAAAGCAATCGTTTTCAAAACCCTATTTTTGCTACTTTTGGTCGCAATAAGTGCCATGGCGCTATTGCACGTCGGCGTCGTCGCGCTTGCCGACGACCTCGACGCGCCCGAGATGACGAGCGAACCCCTTCCGCCTGCGGAAGAGGACGGTGAGACCATTGCCGATTCGCCCGATGAGGCGGCCGACTTGGACGAGGAATCCGTGCCTTTGGGCGACAACACCGCGCAGACAGATGTCGGCGCAGGCAAAGGCAACACCACCACTTGGATCGTCGTCGGTTCCACGGTGGGCGGCACCATCGTGGTGGCGGCCATCGTAGTGGCCATCGTGTTGGTACGCAAAAAGAAAGGTCAAAACAGGCATAGGTAAACAAATAGGCGATTTTCGCCCCAAAATAGACTATCGCTCGCTTCGGCGGGCGATAGTTTTTGTTTGAAAGTGCCCTATTGCAATACGTGTGGCGGTGTGATATAATATAGAAGCAAGCGTGCAAGCACGAAGTATTTGCGGGAGCGTAGCGCCGCCTTGCGA
>CAMPCZ010000132.1 GCA_946648015.1 uncultured Clostridia bacterium | reverse complement strand
ACAACCGCAAGGCGCATACGACTTGGCCGACGCCCTCAGCGGGGCGGAGAGAAGCCATAAATTGGTGCGTATCCCCTACCTCAATCACTCTTTTGACAGTTTCGACGGCTCCATAATGAGCCAAGCGGTACTCTCGCTGAGCTTAGACTGGTTTGCACAAAACAAATGATCTGTTTTTCTAAAATCTGTTGACAAGAACAAAATTTTTTTCAAAAACCGTTGACAGAAGCAATTCGTTTGAATATAATTTAATTGAGTTCAATTGAATTGCACAAAATGCAAGCAAATCATTCAAATCTCATAGGAGGTAATGGAAATGAGCATTTACGATTACGTTGTTAAGGACAACAAAGGTGCCGACGTCAGTTTGGCCGACTACAAAGGCAAAGTGTTGTTGATCGTCAATACGGCAACGGGGTGCGGATTTACGCCCCAATACGACGGTCTGCAAGATTTATATGAAAAATACCAAGCGCAAGGTTTTGAGATCTTGGATTTTCCCTGCAACCAATTTGCGGGGCAAGCACCCGGCTCGGACGAAGAGATCGCCTCTTTCTGCACGGGGCGCTTCGGCATCACCTTCAAGCAATTTGCCAAGATCTGCGTCAACGGCAAAAACGCCGACCCCTTGTACGTATATCTCAAATCGCAAAAAGGCGGCGCATTGTCCAGCCGTATCAAATGGAATTTTACCAAATTCTTGGTTGACCGCGAAGGCAACGTGGTAGAGCGTTTTGCCCCCACCGTTACCCCCCAAGATATGGACGCCAAGATAAAGGAGTTACTATAATGGAACACACTTACAAAACGCAAATGGTATGCTCGACCGACATCACGTTTGACTTAGAGGGCGACGTGGTAAGAAACATTCGCTTTACGGGCGGCTGCAACGGCAACCTGAAAGCCATTGCCAAATTGGTAGATGGCTGGACCGTGAGCCAAATCGAAGAAAAGTTGGCGGGAAACACCTGTGGGCGCCGACCCACCTCGTGCGCCGACCAACTGGCCAAAGCCGTGCGCAAAGCCTACGACAAAGCCAACTGAAAGCACACTTGCACTATGGACAAACAATACGATACACTCAAACTATCCCACCAACTTTGCTTTCCGCTGTATGCTGCCAGCAAAGAGGTCGTCAAGCGCTACAAGCCGTTTTTGGACGAATTGGACTTGACGTACACGCAATATATAGCCATGATGGTGTTGTGGGAGCACCCCACCATCAGCGCAAAGGATATGGGAGAGCAACTGTTTTTGGATTCGGGCACTTTGACGCCCGTACTCAAAAGTTTGGAAGCCAAAGGCTATGTTGTCAGGCGTCGTAGCGACGAAGACGAGCGGGTACTCATGTGCTCGTTGACGCCCACGGGTCTGGCTCTGCGGGATAAGGCAACGTCCGTTCCTCCACGCATTGCCGCCTGCATACACCTTTTGCCCGAGGAAGGGATAGCACTCTACTCTCTCCTCTACAAGATATTGGGCAAATAGCCAATATCACACAACCGCCCCCACCGGGGCGGTTTTTTATATAAACAAAACACGACCGCCGAAGAACACGATCGTGCCGTTGTAGTTTGACGGGGGTGCGATCAGGCCAGCAAAGCCTCGATGAGCGGCAACAAATAGGCACTGATGACTTGGTAGCCCAAATCGTTGGGGTGCAACCCGTCTTCGGAATAGGCCGGGTTCATCTCCTCTTCGCCCACTTCCAGCAAAGAATACACGTCGGCATAGGCATAGCCAAACTCATAGGCCATAGTCTCAATGGCGGCGTTGAGGTCCTCGATGTGGCCGTGGCCATAGGTATAGTGCTTGTGAAAAGACACGTCGGCTATGGGATAGACCGACTGCACCAACACCTTGGTATCGGGTAATTTTTGTTGTAGTCCCTCCAAAATGATGCGGTAATTGGCCAAAATGCCCTCGTTGGAATGGGTGCGGCTACGCTGGTAGTCGTTGGTGCCGATGAGCAATACCACCACCGCGGGATCTAAATCGTAGGCCGCCAAGCCTATGTGCCGCACCAAGTCGCCCGAGGTGGCGCCTGCTATACCGCGATTGTAGGCGTGCAAAGTGGGGTAGTAACGAGCAAGGTCACACCCATCGGTGATGCTATCGCCCACAAATACCACGTGTTCAGCCTCCAATTTGGGATTTTCAATGGCAAAGTAGACGCGCTTGTAGTCGATATAGAAATAGAGCCACCAATAATATACGACGTTGCCCACCACCAATACGACGACCAACGCCATCGCCAGCACGGTCAGCAACGAAACCGTCACTTTTTTGCGCACACTCCACGCCTTCCCTTTTTCTGCCGTATGATCCATATCGACTCTCCCAATCACTATGCACTATTCGTCTTGCACTACGCTTACCACGACGAGCGGACATTGATAGACCGACGCCATCATATCCTCTGCGGAGTGGGAAACGGTGATGAGCGCGACCATATCCTCGTCGGTGCAATAGACGTGCTGCAAATTGTTCAAATTATAAAACGCCCAAAAATCCACGGATTTGACGGTGTCGGCAAGATAAACCTCGTTGAGGGACGAAGAGAAAGCAAATGCCAAACACCGCACAGACTCCACGCCATCGGGGACGACGAATTGCGAATCCGTCTTGGCGGCGGCAAAGTATACTAGCGTTTTGCCATCGGCCGAATAGAGGTTGCCGTCTATGGCTTGGAAGTGCGTATTGGAAGCGTCTACCGAAACGCTTTCGATATTGTTGGCCAACAAAAAGGCCTCGTAGGAAATGCTTGCCACCTCGGCGGGCAACGTATACTCGCCGCTCACACCCACGTACAGCAGCAATTGGGTGCCATCTGCACTATACAAACATCCGTCGGCGGCATTGGACAAGTAGTGCGTGTTGTCGATAACGTTAATGCGCTCGAGCGCATAGCATTTTTCGAAGCAAGAGGGCTCAATCGACGCAAGCGGAGCACGAATAGTGACCGACTGCAATGCACTGCAATTATTAAACACGTTGTGCTCGATGCGCTCAATGTTTTTGCAATTAAACGTAGTCAGGTGCGTATCGGCAAAGCAACCGTTGCGCAACACTTTTACCGTATTGCCAAAACCAATGGTGGATAGAGCCGTACAACCGCGGAATGCCTCTACACCGAATTCTTCCAAGTTGGATTGGCTAAAATCGGCCGATGTCAGGCGCGAACAGTTGAGGAAAGCGCCCGTGCCGAGATAAAGCGGCGTTTCACCTGCACCGCGGCCATAGGTCATTTCGACGTCGCGCACGGTGCTCTCGCTGAAAGCATAATCGCCCACGGACGTAACATAAGGCATTTTGACCGAGCGCAACGACTCGCAGTTGTAGAAAGCGCGCGTGCCCACCGAAACGCGCCCGAGCGCCTCCACGCTCTCAAGGAAATAGGCGTGATAGAAGGCGCCATTGCCGATCTCTCGCACCGAGGCAGGCAAAGAAATGGATGTTAGAAGGCAACTGTCAAACGCATTGTCTCCTATCACCTCGACGTTAGCGCCGATTGTGATGGTGTTGATGACGCGGGCATAAAACAAGCCGGGGGCTATTGCTTTGACGGGTTTGCCATTAACGACGTCGGCAACGACAAGCGTATCCGCCGAGCGATCCACCTCGGCAGTGGCTATCAAATAGGTCTCGTCTTCGGACAAAGTGTAGGTAAAGTAATCGTCGATATACGCTACTTCGGTGAGCCAATTTGCATAGACGCAGAGGCCGTTGGCGGCAACGGAATTGTCAAAATCGAAGGGAATGGTACACGCTTGGTCGGCGTACCAAGCGTCGAACGTGTACCCTTGGCGTGTGGGCGGCGTCAGATAATCTATATGCGCGCCTTCTTTGACGCTGTTGATGACGTAATTGTCCTCGGTGATATA
>CAMPCZ010000131.1 GCA_946648015.1 uncultured Clostridia bacterium | reverse complement strand
TCCTACAACTGCCGCTCGATAACGGCGGGCACCTACAACGTGTCCGGCATCAGCATCGCCAGCGCCGTGGCGGGGAATAGCAGCGCCAACAGCGCCTGCGTGGCCGCTTCCAACTATACGTTGTCGGCCGCCAACGTTTCCTTTACCATCGAAAAGCGCTATCTCTCTATCGAGTGGAATTACACCTCGGCCTTTACCTACGACGGCTCCGAAAAGACGGTGAGCGCCACCCCCGGCAACACGGTGGCGGGCTATGCGGTCACCTTTACCTACACGGGTACCACCGCCGCTACCAATGCGGGCAACTATAGCGCCACCATCAACGGCTGTTCACCCTCCGGCAACTACCGTTTGCCTGTCAATTCGGGCGATGAGGCAGTCGAATACGCCAAGTTGACCCAAGCGTGGAAGATCAACAAGCGCACCCTTACGATCAATTGGAGCACCGGCTCGACCTTGACCTTCAACAACAACGCGCAGGGTATCACCTTGACCGTAGGCAATTTGGTGGATGCCGATACCATCACCCTCAACTACAAGGTGAGCGGCTACTACTTCACCACCACGGGCGCTGTCAGCAGTACGGCCTATGCCGACTACACGTCCACCGTTACCACCGCGGCTGTGGCCACTTCTATTCCTTATAGTATCACGCGCACGTTGGCCGGCCGTTATTCCACGACGGTCACGTCTATTGCCGCTACCAACGGTGGCTCCACCAACTACAGTTTGCCGGCCAACAGCGGCAGTTTCGACATCAAGCAAAAGACGTTGGGCTTCAATTGGGATTATAGCACCGCCTTCACCTACGACAAGACGAGCAAGACCGTCAACGCCACGCCTACCGGCATTGTGGACGGCGCCACGTTGTCGTTGACCTACACCACCAACGGCTTAGCGGGGCACTCGGCCACCTTGGCCAATAGCTACAGCACCGTGGTCACCGCCATTTCGTCGGGCGACAACAAGCACCTCAACTATATCTTGGGTGCCGCTTCCTCTCGTACCTTGTCTTGGTCGATCGACCGCCGCACGCTTACCGTCGGTTGGAACGATCCCACCCTCATCTACAATGGCGCGGGGCAAGGCGTTACCGCCACCATCGGCAACATCATCGCGGGCGACGCGGTAGACTTTGCCGCAACGATCACCACCGTATCTACGGGTGCCACTGCATCGGTAGGTTTCAGCAAAGACAGCAAGACCACCTCGGCGGGGTTGGATACCTATGTGTATACCTTCGTATCTACCACCCACGCCGGCAACTATACCGTGGTCCTCACGGGTATGGGCAGTGCCACCGACAGCGCCAACTACAAGATAAGCGGCGAAAAGGCATATACCATCGCCCAACGCGAGGCGACTATCAGCTGGGTGTATGACAGTTTGGCCACCACTCTGTCCAACGACAAACTGGCCTGGAACGGCACTTCTACCACGTATAGCGGACTGCAACGCTCGGTCGTGCCCGGTTTTGCCGCCGTGGCAGGCAACAAGGGTGTGATAGCCGCCGACAGGTCCTACGTTTCCTTCAGCTATTCGGGCGCAACGGGCACCAACGTGGGCAACTACTCCACCGGCGTCAGCGCCGTGGCCGACAGCCGTGGCTATAGCGACTATTGCTTGCCCGACGTCATCAGTCAAAGCTGGAGTATCAAGAAGCAAACCATTCAGGCCCCCGTGTGGAAATATGGTTCCACCGCGTTGGCGTCGGCCAATATCGTATACAATGCCTCCACCCAAACCGTGACCGCCACCGTGACGGGTTACACCGTCAACGGATCTACCGGCGCCACCAATACGGGCAACGTGGCCTTTGAGTACGTTACCGACAATGCCAACCGTATATGCAATAGTGCCGAAGCGGCGGGTACCTACACCGCTCGCGTGCGCTTGACCGCGGCCGCCTTCGTCAACTATACCTTTGCCAACGGCAGTCAAACCGCCGATGCGTCCTGGACGATCAACCGCCGTCCCATCAAGGCCGGCAACGTCAGTTGGAGCACCACGACTTTGCAATATAGCGGCGCAGGCAACGATCTGGAGGTCAACGCCACCATCGAGAACCGCTGCACGGGCGACACCATCAATATCACTTACGTACACGACGTTGCCAACAACGTAGTGCATTATGCCGACAAAGTGGGTACCTACACCGCACGCATCAGCGCCATCGACAACGCCAACTACGTCATCGATACCTCGGCCGGTCAGTTGGAGACCACTTGGCGCATCACGCCCAAGATCCTGACCGTGGCATGGACGGCGGGTGGCTACACCTACGATGCGGCTCCGCACGGCATCACCGTTACCATCAGCGGCATCATCGACACCGATACCGTCAAGTTCAACTTGACTTCCACCGGTGTGGACGGCAACGTTACCCTTACCTATTCGGGCACCGGCGACGGCAGTGTGTCGCGCACCTTCACGGGTATTGCGGCAGGCGCCTACACGGCCAACGTGGCCTCTATCGCCGCCGTAAACGACGGCGGCAACTACGCCTTGCCCACCGCTACCTCGGGCAGCTGGAACATTGCGACGCGTGCCATCGAGTTGGCATTTGCTTTCCTACCCGGCAACAGCGGCGTGTATGACGGCACCAACCAAGGTGTGCGCCTTACCGTCCGAAACGTGGTATCGGATGAGACCATCGTGCTCAATACTTCCGCCAACACCTACGTCAACAAGGGCATAGTGGGCGGCAGCACCTCGGTCGGCAACGGCAACTACGACTTTACTGCCGTCAACTACGGCAACTACGACGTGCTGATTTCGGGCATCAAGTCGGTGTCCGCCACGCACGCCAACAGCGCATACGCTGCCGTTGGCAACTACACGTTGTCTACCTCGGGCACCACATCCTATTCTATTGCGCAACGCGTGGTCAGTTTGGATTGGAGCGCACCTTCCGTCGTGTATTTCTACGACAGCAACTGGAATACTGCAAGTCGTTGGGCCAATGTGTACGCCTATACCTATGTGAGCGGCACTTCGCCTCTTGTCAGCAACGTCTACCCCGGCGTGGCAATGGAGGCCGTAGCGGGCTCGCCCGGCTGGTATTCGGCCTACATCGACAGCGATACCACGCACGTGGTATTCAACGACAACAACGCTTCGCAAACCGAGGCTTGGGCCTACAACGCGTCTCAACCCACCTACTTCTATGGCGCGGCGTTGGCGCAAGTGCCCGACTATATCACCGTGTACTACTACAATGCAAGCGGCTGGACCAGACCTTATGCTTACGGCTGGTGCACCGCCGAGGTCAATAGCGTTACGCACACTTGGGCGCCTATCGCTCAACCCGGCGTGATGATGACCGATCTGGGAGACGGTTGGTACAGTGCGCAAATAAGCAGTTTGGCCAATCGTGTAGTCTTCAGCGACAATGGTAGCAACACGGTCAAGACCGCCGATCTCGCGTTTAACGCGTCTGCGCCTTGCTACAAAAACGGTGCTTGGAACAACGAGAAATCTGCCGAGGCCGCGCAAACCAACGCCTACACCTACGACGGCAATAAGCATGGCGTCAGCGTTACCATCGGCAACGTTTTGCAGGGCGATATCACAGCCATAGCCTTTGGTTACAGCAACGACGGCACCGACGCTTCGGGCAAATTGCTGGGCGACTACTACACCGTGGGCGGCGTAGGATTGCAGTCTTTGAGCTACGTATTCCGCTCCACCAACTACCGTTCGGTGGCCTACACCGCTATCATCAACGCCATCAGCGCCAACCCCAACGGCAACTATGCATTGCCCGCCGATGGCTTGTCGGGCGAGTGGTCTATCGCCAAGCGTATGCTCAACGTCGCTTGGACCGACAACGGCTCCGTCTACGAGTATGACGGTGCTTCGCACGGCGCTACCGTATACGTCAACAACGTGG
>CAMPCZ010000130.1 GCA_946648015.1 uncultured Clostridia bacterium | reverse complement strand
TGAACCCCATTTGGGACACTCAACAAAAAAGCGCTTAACAGGAAGGGATTTAATTCGCTTCCTGTTTTTAATGCGCTTCGTATTGTAACTCTATTCAATCTTCAATAAGGGGCTATATATTCTTCCAAACTTGTGATATAATTATTGTACATAGTCTCTTTCACGAGTATGCCGACCGATTTGTCAAATCAAGTGCAACACCGGTGATTTGTCAAATCACCTTCATTTCTATGGGATTCAAACCCCCGGCTTTCCTGTGGTTTCTTCCTTTCGCGGTGTCAGTTTATCACAGTTCTCGTCAGACAAACAAAGCACCAAAATCTTTTTCAGTAGGTGCAAAAAACGTTTTATTGAAATACTATGTTTCGTCGCAAATAACGGATTTGTTTAATCTGATATATGAACGCAGTCGTAACCTAAATCGAATTCTTACTTCTTGATTTAAGCGTTGGTACAAACAAACGATACGGTAACAGTTGAATACATTTTCATTTTGTACTATAATTATTTTAGAACAAAGCGCATCAAGCGCTACAAGGAGTAGTTATGCAAAAATTTCACGAATTAAAATACGTGCGACCCGATCAAGAAGCCGTTGAAAAAGCCTTTGATGGTTTTATCAATGAGATCAACAATGCAACAAGCGGCGAGGAATTGTGCGCTATTTGCGAACGAATGGACGAATACTCACGCGAGTTTGGCACGATGTACACCATCGCCAGCATACGCAACACAATGGATATGCGCGACCAATTCTACGAAGACGAGATGATGTATTTGGCCGAAGCGGGAGCCAAACTGCAGATGTATGACAAAAAAGTGAACACCGCGCTATTGGCCTCTCCCTATTTGGGCGCGGTAAAACAGCGCTTTGGCGACCTATACGTTACCAACAAGCAAATGCAAATCGAATTGATGAACGACGACGTCGTGCCTCTTTTGGTACGTGAGGATAATTTGGGCAACGAATACTCCAAAACGGCAGCATTGGCGCACACCGACTTTCGCGGGGAAGATTGCAATTTCTACGGCTTGCTCAAACATATGAATGCACCTGACCGCAACGAACGACGAGAGGCCTTCGTCGCCTGGGCCGACCTATACCAAAGCATTGCGCCCACGTTAGACAAGATCTACGATGAATTGGTTGCGCTACGCGTACAAATCGCGCAAAAATTGGGCTTTGAGAGTTACATCGATTACATCTACAAGCACAGAGGTAGATATGACTACAACGCCCAAGACGTAGCCGCTTTTCGCAAACAAGTGCGAGAAGAGATCGTACCCGTATGCCAAAAACTCTACGACGAACAAACCAAGCGCTTGGGCATAGACAAGTTGCATTGGTACGACGAGTCGCTGGCATTTGCGGACGGCAACGCCGATCCTATAGGCGACAAAGACGAGCTGGTGGCCAAAGCCATGGAGTTTTACAGTGCTCTATCTGACGAAACCGGCGAATTCTTTGCTTTTATGTTAAACAACGAATTGTTCGACTTGGAGACAAGGCCCGGCAAACACATGGGCGGTTATTGCACCTTTTTGCCCCTCTACCGTGCGCCCTTTATCTTCTCCAACTTCAACGGCACGTCGGCGGACGTAGACGTTCTCACGCACGAAGCGGGCCACGCATTCCAAGCCTACACCGCGTCGCGCACTTTGCCATTGGACGAGATGGTATGTTCGACCAACGAAGTAAACGAGATACACTCTATGTCTATGGAGCATTTCGCCTACCCCTATGCCGAAAAATTCTTTGGCGAAGCCGCGAACAAATATCGCTACAATCATCTCAAAGACGCCTTATGCTCCATACCCTATCTGGTATCGGTCGACGAATTTCAACATCGCGTATTCGAGCGTCCGCAAATGACAGCTGCCGAACGACGACAAGTATGGCGCGAAATCGAGCAAACCTATATGCCGTGGCGCGACTATGACGGCAACGAGTTTCTATCAGGCGGCGGTTTTTGGATGCAAAAACAACACATCTTCCTCTACCCGTTCTATTACGTAGATTATGCCTTAGCGCAAATTTGCGCTTTTCAATTCTTGGCTAAGGACCGCAAAGACCACGCCCAAGCCTGGAAAGACTATCTCGTATTGTGCCGTTTGGGCGGTAGCAAAGGGTATTTTGACACCTTGCGACAAGGCAAATTGCTCAACCCGTTTGCAAGCGATACCGTGGCCAAGGTGATGGTGGACGTCAACGCCGCTTTGGCCGAATTTGCCGCCAAAATATGATCTACAACAACAAAAACAACCTGCCGCGGCAGGTTGTTTTTGTTTATATTCTCCATTACGAATAGGAGTAGACAGTCTATACTCATGTGGTCATAGAGGTGGACAGTCTCTGACGATCGTTCCGTCCAGACATTGAATGCGGAGATCGGCAGGCAAATCCTTGTCCCAACCATCGTACTTGCCTATGCGGCGCCACTCTTGCATAGTACCATCATAAATGATTTCCTTCAAAAACTTTGTGTTGGCAAAAGAGTATGCATGCAATTTACGCAAGGTGCGAGGCAAATGCAAAGTGTGCAAGGCAACACAAAACGAAAAGCAGTCGTATGCGATATACTCGAGTTTCTTTGGCAACTCGACTTCTTTTAAACAAGTGCACCCCTTAAACATATTTGGGCCGAGGTTAACGACGTTTTCGGGCATAACGACCTCGCCAAGCGTTCCGCAACGATAAAATACGGCACTACCGAAATGCCCGACGGACCGAGGCAGCCGAATGCGGCGCAAACGCATACAATCGCAAAATGAATTCGGCCCGATGCGTTGGACACTGTTGCCTTCAAATACTACTTCGATGAGCGAATTGCAACCATCGAATGCACCTAGAGATAGCCGCCCGAACCCCGAAGGAAAGACAACGCGCTCTATCGACGTACAACCGTCGAACGCATATTTATCGATGCTCTCCAAACTGTCGGGCAAAACCAATTTGGCCAACGAATGGCATCCGTCGAATGCATATGCACCTATACGCCTAAGGCCATTGGGCAAATGCAATGACAAAAGGTCGGCGCAAGCATAGAAGGCGCGCTCCTCTATCATATCCAAAGCGCCGTCGATAAAATATACCTCGCGCAAGGTATAACACAGCGCAAACGCCGCACGATCGATTTTGCGCACGTTGCCTGCGATTTGCACTCGTTGCAGCCCTTCGCAACGATAAAACGCGCCTTTTCCAATCGATACAAGACTGCGTGGCAAAACAAGATCGGTGAGCGAATCACACCGACTAAAAGCGTATTTGCCAATACGGCGCAGTCCTTCGGCAAAGTAGACGTGCGATAGTTTGGCACAACCATCGAACGCCATCCGATGTACGACTGATAGGCTGGCGGGCAAACGAATGCTTTCAAGCGGCGTTCCCCGAAAGGCACCTTCCGAAATCGTTTGCAAACCCTCGGGCAACACTACGTTGCGCACCGCGGTTTTATAGAAGGCATACGGGCCGATAGCACGCACGCCTTGCGGCACTTCGACGTATTCGTCGCGGCCCATGTATCGGCATACTATGCCGTTTTGTATTAAAAAATCTTGTTCCAAATCTATTTCCTCGGATCGTTCCTATCACGGCATGCTACGCGCACCACGTTTTTGTCTATCTTCGCTGCCCACTTTGCTATGGCGACGGGCTCGAACCGCTTGGGCGGTGCGGATAATAAGCGCATATTGCGCCCACCGCGAATAAGGCCTCGTATTACAGCAATGAAATAACGCGGTCGGCGTAGTCCGCGCAACAGTTTTTTGCAAAGGCTGACCAATGAGGTATTCTTTCCGCCTCCCGCAAGGTCTGCCGACTCGATGACTGCATTATCAAACAAAAAGTCAACGCCCTCTTTGGGCAAATTGAGCAATGCGTTTTTGAGACCCTCGTTCTTGGCTGCCAAAGCGCCGCCTTGTTGCAAATAGGC
>CAMPCZ010000129.1 GCA_946648015.1 uncultured Clostridia bacterium | reverse complement strand
GTAGCACGCTTAAAGCCCTCTTGAATGGCGGGGTGAACGCCCATGCTGACGGCTTGACCTTGTCGGAATTCGTCACGTATACGCGAGAATACGACGATGTTGCCGTCCACTGCCATACCGATACTGAGGATAACGCCCGCAATACCGGAAAGGGTGAGTTGCACCCAAGGGAATATGCTCATAAAGAACAAATAGAAAGTGGTGTAGAACAACAAGGCGATGCTGGCGCCTACGCCCAACAGGCGATAGAACACGCACATAAACACGATGACCAATGCTACGCCGATGATACCGGCGATGACGCTCGTCTTCACACTGTTGGTACCCAGCGAGGGAGAGATGGTATTGCTCTCCACCATGGTCAACTCCACGTCGAAGGCACCCGCTTGGATGCTGATGGCCAAGTTGTTGGCCTCTTCGTAGGAATAGTTGCCGGTGATGATGGCTCTACCGTTGGATATCACCGAGTTGACGGTGGGGCCCAACTTCCATTCGCCGTTGATCCAAATGTTGAGCGCCTTGTTGAGGCGATCCTCGGTGGCTTTGGCAAACAAGGTGGCGCCTGCGCTATTGAACTCGAGGGCGACCACGTAGCCGTTGTCGCTGTCGTACGAAACGTAGGCGTTCTCGACGTATTCGCCCGTAACGTAGGTATTCTCCTCGGTGAGTTCTTCACCATTACCTGCCGAGCTGAAGGCAAGGGAGGCGGGTTGACCGATGAGGGTAAAGATGGTCTCGGGGTCGTCCACGTCGGGCACTTCCACACGGATGCGGGTGTTGTTGTTTTCCAGCGTTACCACAGCCTCGGTAAAGCCCTTGTCAAAGAGCATATCTTCCAAGGAATCGGCGGTGCCTTGCATTCTGCCTTCCAAATTGTCCACGTCGGTGCTGCGGGGCTCGAATACGGCATAGACGCCGCCCTTCAAGTCGAGGCCCAACGAAATACCTTTGGGGTAAGCCACATAGTCGTAAATGCCGAGTTGACCGTTGTCGAGGGACACGCAACCAAACACTATGCCAAGTACAATCAGCACGCTAATGATGGATAACACCACTATAGCTTTCGTTTTATTCACTAAAATAGCCTCCTATTTTATTGTGTACTAAATAATTATATATAAAGACTATCGCTAAGTCAATCAAAACGATTAAAAATAATATTTTTATCCGCTACTTTCTTGCCGTCGTCGCGCACAAAATAGACGACCTTTTACATAATTCGTCCGTTTGGGGCATATCTTCTAACAAAAAGCGGAGGAATATATGGAAAAAGGAATGGTCAAACAAGCAATCTTCGACGTTTTGCGTGCTGTGGCAATAGCCCTCGTCTTCAACATTGTAGCCGTGCTCATAGCGTCCATCGTCGTCAAATACACGGGTATTTCCGCCTCGGCCGCCACGGCGGTAAACCAAGTGCTCAAAGTCATATCGATTGCATTGGGCTCTATCTTGGGCATTCGCTCGCACCGGTTGGGGTGGGCGCTTGGCGCCATAGTCGGTCTACTCTACACGACCATAGGATTCGGCGTGTTCTCGCTGCTTGCGGGCGCTTCGCTCTTTGCAAACGTCAGCGTTTTCGACTTTTTGATAGGGCTTGCCGCCGGCGTGTTTTCGGGTATTCTCGCCGTCAACTTGCGCTCGCTCGATCGCAAACCTCGCCCCGGCAAGCGGGCGCGCAAGGTGGCCAAAGCACAGTAGTCCTTTTTGCGAAAGCACAAAGGCAACAAAAAACGCGCGGCATAAGCCACGCGTTCTTCGTTTGTCCTTGATTTAGATGGCGTCGTCGCTAATATCCGATTTTTCCTCGGGAATATCGCTCTTTTCGTCGGCAATGGCCTCGGCGGTTTCGGTTTGCGCCTCGGTCTCTTTGGCCTCTTTGCTCTCGACGTGCTTCACCTCTTTGGCAGCTTGCGCGGCGGCTTGCGCGTCCAAATTGATACCCACGGCCTCGCGATTGATAGTGATGATGACGGGCGCTTCGGCGGTGCCGACGTCCACCTCGAGGGTGTTGTTGTCATACACGCGCACGACGGTGCCTATCATACGGCCGATGGTCATGATTTTGGTGCCGGGCCGCAATTCGTCCTGCATCTTTTGATACTCTTTTTGCTTGCGTTTGTTGGGGATAATGGTCAACAAAACCATAGCCACTATCATCACGGCCAAAATGACGATGAAGATGATAGATTGCTTGTTGTTGCCACCGCTTGCCGCGGGCTCGCCATCGGCAAACAAATATGCGATAGTAGACATAATGTTCATTGCAATTTCTCCTTTTCCATTTTTTTAATTGTACACTATTTTGACGGCAAATACAACTTATTTTAGTCGATTTTACCATTTTTAGGCAAAACGTCTATTCTTCGTCTGCTTTGTCGCGCCATGCCGACATAAAATCGTTGCGGAAGTCCATCAGGCTATCCTGATAGATGGCTTCGCGTATACGCTCGGTCAAGCGCATAAGGCAATGTATATTGTGTATGGACAACAAACGCCCGCCGAATATCTCGTCGGTGTTGATGAGGTGCCGCACGTATGCGCGGGTATAGTGGCGGCAGCAGTAGCAGTCGCACCCCTCCTCTACGGGGCGGAAGTCCTCTTTGTAGCGTGCGTTGCGAATGGTCAGGTTGCCGCGCATGGTCATAGCGGTGCCATTGCGCGCAATGCGGGTGGGCAGCACGCAGTCGAACATATCAATGCCGCGCACCACACCCTCGACGATGCAATCCACACTGCCCACACCCATCAGGTAACGGGGCATATTGTCGGGATAGTAGGGGCGAATGGTTTCGAGCATTTCGTACATCACGGGTTTGGGCTCGCCAACAGACAATCCGCCTATAGCAATGCCGCAGCGAGCGAATTGGGCGGTACGCTTTGCGCTCTCTATACGCAAGTCGGCAAACATATTGCCTTGTATGATAGGAAACAGCATTTGGTCGGCATTGTGCTCACTCACTTTGTAGCAACGCTCCAACCAGCGCAAGGTGCGTTCCATCGCTTCCTCGGCATATTCGTGCTTGACTCCCGGAG
This sequence comes from uncultured Clostridia bacterium, assembly GCA_946648015.1. Lineage (GTDB taxonomy): Bacteria > Bacillota > Clostridia > Christensenellales > CAG-1252 > RUG14300. The sequence goes on along the minus strand of CAMPCZ010000129.1, from coordinate 917 downwards.
GGGTGCACTCGTCAAAGGCCATCATAATATCGGAGCCGATGGCGTTTTGTATCTCTATGCTTATTTCGGGGCTGATAAATTGTTTGCTCCCGTCTATGATAGAGGCAAACTCCACGCCCTCTTCGCGTATTTTGCGCGTTTTGGATAGGCTAAATACCTGAAAACCGCCGCTATCGGTCAGCAAACTGCGATCCCAATTCATAAACTTGTGCACGCCGCCCGCCTTGCGCAATACGTCGCAGCCGGGACGCAAAAACAAGTGATAGGTGTTGGCCAAAATGATTTGCGCGCCCAGATCCTTGAGCTCCTCGGGCGCCAACGCCTTGACTGTAGCCGCGGTACCCACGGGCATAAACACGGGCGTTTCTATCACGCTATGCGGCGTGGTCAAACGGCCCACTCGCGCGCCCGTTTGCTTGTCTACGTGCAATACTTCATACTTAAACTTACTTTCCATTTCCTCTCGCTTCGGCGCATTCGCGCCTTGTTATACTCGTTTTCCTTTTGCAAGGTCAACACAATTCGTTATTGGCCATACGGCTTATCTCCGCCGGCACTTGAGTTGCTCCGTCTATCTTTGCTGCGCACGGTTGTGCCGCACACGCCTTGCGCACAGTTGTTGCGTACAGTTGTTGCGTACAGTTGTTGCGTACAGTTGTTGCGTACAGTTGTTTGTTCTTAGAAGCAAGCGAGGCAAGGCTCGCGTAGCGTTTTGGGTGAGATAGACCTTGTCGGTCATCGAAGTCAAAACGCTGAGCAGTAAACGCAGCCTCGCGCCGGCACTTGAGTTGCTCCGGCTACCTATGCCGCGCACAGTTGTGCCGCACACGCCTTGTGCACAGTTGTGCCGCACACGCGTTGTGCACAGTTGTTGCGTACAATTGTTTGTTCTTAGAAGCAAGCGAGGCAAGGCTCGC
>CAMPCZ010000128.1 GCA_946648015.1 uncultured Clostridia bacterium | reverse complement strand
CAATACCGGCACGGGAGATAATACGGGTACCGAGCCCGGCGGCAATACCGATACCCCCGTTGTAGACCCGACCAGCGTCAAGGCGGTCAACGTATCGTTTGCCGACGGCTTGGTGTTGGACGAGCAATCCAGCGAAACGGTTGGCGACGCCTTGACCGTGGAAGTTGAGTTGAACGACGGCACCAAAACGACTGCACCCCTTACCATCAAGTCCAAAACCGTGTCTGAGGACGGTAGCACGCTCGACGTAGAGGTCGAAGTGTGCGGCGTTACCAAAACCGTATCCATTCCCTACAAAGGCTTGGTTCGTTTGGAGATCGCCACCGACTTGGAAGTTGTCGATTTGGACGCCACCGTGGCCGATATCGAAGGCGCCTACAGTGTGTACGCCGTATTTTCGGACGGCACCAGAGTAGCGTTGACTGCGGATGATTATGCCGTAGTCGGTTTCGATACCTCTTTGGAGGGTGTGACCACTCTGCGTGTGAAAGTGCGCAACGTCGAGACCGCAGCCGTGCTTAACGTGGTCAACCTTAGCGGTGTCAGCCGCGAGTTGCGCCCCTTCTACAACTTGCTCACCTCCGGCGAGGCCAAGTCCTTCGTATTGGATCTCACCGCCGCCATCAACGTGGGCGAATTGAATGAAAAAGCCGAATCGCGCATCGTCGTCAACAATGCGGATGATGGCGCGGAGTTGGCCGTGATATGCGGCGACGAAGTGGTGTGCGGCTATAAAGACGGCACATTGTACATTGCCGGCGTCAGCGTTGATTTGTCCGATTCCAAAGAGGATATCGACGCCGCCGTGTCCGCTATCTACGCATATCTTGCCGAGGATGGCGCCAACGATCTGTTGGCGGGCTTGTCCGGCATTACCCAAACCTTGGCCAAAGGCAAAGACGTGTTTGCGACGATGGGCGTTGTCGTCGGTACCGACGGCAGCTTTAGCATGAGCATCAACTCCGCCGCTATCATGCCCTTGCTCAACAACTTCGACCAATACGCTGCGGTCGTCAAGGCAATGTTCGGCTTCGCAGACGAAGAAGAGAACGACGGTGACGTCGCCGAGGCGGATGAGGCAGACGGGACGGAAGAAGCCGGCTCCGCGATAGGCGAGGAAGGCAGCTTCGATTTCAGTTTCGATACCATCATGGCCATGTTGCCCGAAGTGTTGACCAAGCTCGACGAGTACGTCTTCGACGGCGCTATGAGCGCGGGCAAAGTGCAATTCAGCGTGCGCCTCGAAGTGCTCGATAACGGTTTGAAAGTGTCGCTTGGCGCCACCAACTTGGAGACGAAAGAGGAAGTATCCGCTGTGATCGGTTTGACCGCAGGCACCGAAGCCGTGGCCTTCGAGTTGCCCCAAGGCGTTGCACCCGAGCAAGGCGATGATGAGCAAGAGGAAGAGATCGTGCCCGAGAAGGACGCCGTTGTGCACTTCGTGTTGGATCTGCCCATCAAAAAGTTGCATTTCGACTTCAACGTCGTGCTGCACACCGACTTTGCCGAAGGTAAAGATATGGTAACGGCCAACGTTGCCATCAACGACGTGGACGACGCCATCGAGTTGGTAGTCAACGACGGATACGTCTATCTCGATATGAGCGGCTTTGCCAGCTACGTTGTCGGCGAAGAGACAACCAGCGTGTTCTACGAAAAGTTTGAGTCGTCCCTCATTGCCAGCTTGACCAATATGCTCAATCGTATTTTGAACATCGGCGGCGGTCAAGAGGAAGGTCAAGGCGGCCAAGAGGAAGGCGGCAACAATGATGAAATCGCCCAATTCGACTTTGACTTTGTAGGCGAAAGAGGCCACATGGTGCTTGTCGGTACCACCGAAGAAGAGTTCCGTGCGGGTATCGAAGCCTATTGGACCGACCAAGAGGGCAACCAACACGAGACCGAAGACTACACCATCGAAAACTTTGACGCTTCCGAAAAGGGTGTGCGCGAGATTTACATTCGCTACGGCGGCATGCAAGTGTGCACCGACATCATCGTGTACGAGCAAGAAGATGTAGAACTGAAATACATCTATGTGGACAATGCTTACTTCGTTCCTACGGGCACCTCTGTCGAACAGTACTTCGATTCCTTCGAGGGTGGCGCCATGTACGGTCTGTCTTTTGCGGACAACGAGTGGGAAGAACGCATCGGCGGATTTACGCTGAACAGCATCATCTGCGGCGAAGAACCTTTTAAGGGGCAAACCTTTGACGTGGAAGCCACCTATACGGTGAGCGTTAGCTTGAATGGGGATACCTTTAGCTTCTCCCTCAACGTATACGATGCCGAAAACATCGTGATAAGACAAGTGGACGTTACGTCCAACGTGGTGCTCTACTACGGCGAGGACGAGGACGCTCTGCGCGAGAAATTGGAAGTGGTCGTTTCCTACTCGGACGGCAACGTTGAGACCAAGGACGACTATGAGGTCGTCGGCTTCGCTGAGGACTGCACCGAGATTACCGTAAAATGGGGCGGCAACGAGTACACCGTGAACGTTACTTGGGAAGAGGACGTCATCGAGAGTATCAACGCGTATGCCAATACCAGCGTTGCATTGGGTGCCACCGAGGAAGACTTGCGCAACGTGCTCGTGGTCAACGTGTCGTACGCTAGCGGCAAATACGTGGAGTACTACGACTATACCATATCCAACTTCGATAGTAGTTCCGTTGGTGGCTGCTATGTGCGCGTGACTGCCGAGAATGACGTCTATACCGATTTCTATGTCTATATCGAAGAGGAGGACAAGGGCGGCTTCGATCCCAAGTCCTTGCTCGGCGCGTTGCGCTTTGTGGTAGTGAGTGAGGACGGCGACTATATCGACACCATCTTCAGCACCATATTCAACCTGAAGAGCATCATCGACGAAAACGGCGAGTTGATCGGCAAAGTGTTCCGCAAAGTGCCCGTGATCGTAGACGAGCAACAAGTGGGCAACAGCATCGTCATCGTGGTGAGCGACGCTTCCTTGGAGGAAGAGGGCGACTTGTTCGATCTGCTCAACAAGTTCGTGGGCATTCCCACCGCAGAAGGTTTCGCGGATATCACGGTCGATTATGTATACGCGATGTTGTCCGAAGCAGCGGGCGAAGATATGCCTGTGGACAGCGTGGTGGAAATGTTGCTGGGCATTAGCGGCGAACAATTGTTCCACAATTGCTATATGACTTTGAGCAAAGTGGACGGCACCTATAGTCTGTCTTTGGGCGACAACGAGGGCAATGAGTATCTGAAAGCCAGCATCGCTTTGACCAAAGAGGATTGCGCCGAGCAATTTGTGTTGCCCGACGAAGAGGTATTGGCGCAAGCGCAAGGTATCAAAAATGCCGCTATGACTTTGATGATGGGCATGATGCAACTCTTTGCTAAAAACGGCAACGTTGACGAAGAGGCCGAACAAAGTGCGCTTTTGAATGAGGCCGAGAACGTACGCCTTCTTGTCAGCAGCCTTGTCGAGGCCGGCTCTATCAACGACGATATAACCGAAGAAGATTTGCTTGACTTGCTTGCCGAGAATTTGGAGGAACTCAACGTTGTAGCTAACGTTGACAATTTCCAAGATGATGTCATCAATCTCTACGTTGTCGGTACCGAGGGAAGCTGGGCGTCGGGTAGCGTCGAATATGTCCTTTGCGGCAGCCAATATATGGTATCTGTAACCTATAATGGCGAGACCGGTATAACGGTCGGTGAAGTCCGCGAAATGGCGTAAACCATATCAACAAAAATTAAGCACGGCGGAAGCCGTGCTTTTTTTGTTGGGTGGCGCACTGTTTACAAATTACCTCGTCGGGCAATCGCGTAGAGTGTAAATTGCGTTTGAACGATGCGAAAACTGCGCTAATCTCGTGCAATCGGGGCTTTGGTGGCGAATAGAGCGCGCTTGGGGCAGCCAAACGCCCCCGAACCGCTTAGTCCAACTGCAAAAATTGGCGCAAGTTGGTGGCGAAAACGCGTTGTTTTTCGTCCTCGGTGAGGGGTAGCGCCAATAGACGCTCCACCTCGGCTTTGGCGTCCCACATGGGGTAGTCGGTGCCAAAGAAATAGCGGTCGACGCCAAGGTCGCGAATGCGGGCGGCCGCTTGCGCGGCGTCGAACCAATAGAGAGAGGACGACGTGTCGAACCAGATGTTGTTCAGCCCGCGGTAGCAGTCGTAGCTCCAGTCCCAGCA
>CAMPCZ010000127.1 GCA_946648015.1 uncultured Clostridia bacterium | reverse complement strand
TTTTTGGCAGGGGAGACGCGAGTTGCGCCGTCGCATTTTCATATCTTCAATTTTCGCTGCTCCTCCACTCCGGGCAATAGACCGAACCGCAACCGTTCACTCGCCATAGGCGAGTTCCGGTAAGTGTTCGACGTACACGCTGTGTACCGGATATGGCCTTGCCATATCCTTCGCGTCCCCCACAACAAAAAAGCGTGCCATTGCACGCTCTTTTTTGGCAGGGGAGACGCGAGTCGAACACGCAACCGACGGTTTTGGAGACCGTTGCTCTACCATTGAGCCACTCCCCTGTGCATATTGAATTATAGGCGAAACAAACCAAATAGTCAAGAATTTGATACAAATTTCTATCTAAATTGTTTAGCGGTGCAAATTGCCGCAAAAAAAATCGGGTGCGGATCGCTCCGCACCCTTTTTGTTGGTCTAACGGTTACCCCCTATTTCGGTACCTTTCCGCACCGTGCCTTTTGTTCTCCTACACCGGCGCATCTGCCGACGTAAGCAATAGGTCGAGTATGCCTTGTTTGTTGCACAACGCCTCGTCGGGATAGGCTTGCACGAAGGTTTTGGCGTCGATTGCCCCCTTTGCAAAGAGCGTTTCGAGCAAATTGATATCGGCGGCAGCCGTGGCGCCCGTGCCCATACAAGCCTCGACCGATACCGTCATAGGCAAGTCGTATTCATCCGAGACAAACACTTGTTCGCCTTGGTCATCGTGCCAAATCTTCCGATCATAATACAGTCTGCAACATTGCATCAGCACCATGCCCTGCCTCTCTTTGGCTCGCCAAAACCGCTCGCGCGTCTCTTCTATGGGTTTGTTGGCCTGCGATTGCAACTGCGCTATGGCCGTGCCCGACAGATTGCTGAGTTGCTCTCCCGTCATGATCTCACTGCTGCCCGTAATAGAGCGCGTCAGATTGGTAAGGCTATCGACGTAGCTTATCGGTAGCGCCGACAGCGAAGCGTGTTCCAACTTGCGTATGCCGTTGCCCGAGGTGGAATAATCCACCAATACTTCGCCGGGTTCGTTGGAAATCTGCTGGCCTTTGAGGGCGTCCTTGGTGACGATATATTTGCCCCAAGCGCTGTTTTGTATAGCCAACGCCTCCATGCCCAATATATGGTTGATGATACGTTGGTTGGGCACTATGCCCTCCACTTCGCTAAGGCCGTAGATGCTGTTTTCGCGCTCTTCATAACTGCCGAATACAATGGGATAGAGGGTGGCTGCCATACGCCTATAACTCACCACGTCGCCCCCCTCGGGCACATATATCTCGGGCGACAGCGCCGCTGCTCGGTTGACAAGACAATATTTGGTGGCACGCTCACAATACACTTGGTCTGCCACGCGAAAATACCTCGTGAGTACGGTGCAAAGGTCGCTATCCGTCTGCTCGCTCAAGTCGGCGCAATCCGAATCGGGCACCAGCAACGAGCGATCTACCGTGGCGTCGGCCATTGCGCGTAGCCGCGATAGTGGCATACGCGAGGCGATCAATATCCAATCCTGCTTTTGTTCGTCCTGCTCATTGGGATTGGCAAAGAACACGTGCAAGGGGTCCAATATCTCGCATTGCAACCTGCCCTCGCCGACCAAGGGGCTATCCTCCCAATAGAAATGGTAGCAATAGCTGCCCTTGAGCAATCCGTCGCGCACAGCCTTGGTGTCCAGCTCGCTCATGCGCATCTCGCGCATCATATATTGCCCAAATCGGCTAAATCGCTCGGCCAAAGCGGGGTTCGACTCGCACTTGTACACCAATTTGACGGGCGTCAAGGTAAGCCTTGCGCGCTTGTTGCGACACACGAATTTGACCATATTCACCACCGGGCGCGGCATATTTTTGGTGGCTTTGGTGGGTGGCGCCCATTGGTCGCCCTCGTAAAACGCCACGTTGGTGCGCACGGTTTCGGGCAACCCCAGCCTCGATATATATTCTACGCCGTTGCGGTATTTTTGCCACAAGTCGGTTACTTGCTCCTCATACATCGGCACCACCTCGCTTTCCATAGAAATATTCCTGCATCACTTCGTCCGCTATGGCACCGTCGGTGGTAGATAGCGCTTGCAATTTGGCGTTGGCTTCGTCTATACGCTTGGATTGCGCCTCTACCTTATCGCGTAAGTAGTGCACCTCGCCCTCCAGCGTACTGCACCGCGCCGTCAATTCGGCGTACATCTCCGCCAACCCGTTGACACCGGCGGCCAATAGCGTCAGATTCGTTTTTTGTTTTTTCTTCATAGTACCTCCTACCTGTTCATATCCGCTTGCACTTGTCGCAGCAAATGCGAAATATTGCCGGAGGTGGACTCGGCGCCCACGTTTTTGGTCTTGCGCCAACGAGAGGTGCCGTCGTAGATATACAAGGCACCGCGATAGTACAGCAACGTGCCCACAACCGGTGATATACCCTTTTCGGCGGCCAATGCCTCAAGCAACTCGGCCGTGGCTTGCTCTACCACGTCCTCTGCCTTGCCATAGTAGCGCACTTGGTTGTATTCCAGCGAAAAGGTGTCGTTTTTGTCTACAGAGGCACCCGCGCCCTTGCGATAGCGCACCGCGTCGGCAAAAGCGAGGTCGGCGTCGCTTACGAACACTTCGCCCGACTTGGTAGACAGATATTTACCACCCTTGGGCGCGGTGTAGACAGGCAATGCGTCTGCCCACTCCATCGCCTCTTGGTAGCGGTCGCCCAGCGATCGTCTGTTGTTTTCTATCCGCTCTTTGACGGCCTCTATCCCCTCGGGGGTATATTGCTTTTCGTCGTGTTCGTCGGCATACTCCGCGAGTTCTTGCTGCAACTTTTCGCGCAAGGCGTTCCAATTGGCGCGCCACATAGCGGCGTATCTGCTATCGGTGGCGTCCAAATCTTGCGTCAAACGGGCGTCCCTTTTGTCGCGCGTTTGCACGTATTGTCCCAATATCCGCTCCTTTTTGGCAGCCAATTCTTCTTGCTGTTGCTCCCCTACTCGATGGGTAGCCTCGGCGGCGTCGTCCGCAAGCATTTGGGCATAGTCGGTGCCCGCCAGCCCTTTTGCTCGCGCGGTGTCCGCCCAGTAGCGCCCCAACGAATCGGCGGCAAGTTTTGCCGCACGTCCGTTTTCGATGGCGGTGGTCGTCGCTTGCTTTTCGGCAAAGGCTTTGTCCTCGGCGTCCATCTTTTCGTTGACGTAGCGCCTATATAGCAGCGCGCCTACGTCGGCTTGCTTGGGCGTGAGGGACGAAAAGTCCGGTGCGGATAGCCCCTCGTCCCCCTCTTGCCACTCTTTGCCCGTGTTAGCCAGATACCATTGTATCCATTTCGCTTGATTTCGTTTCATTTTGCTCACTCCAAACCTTAAATTTTTGCAAGTTATCTATTTTGCGTATTACGCGATGGCGGTCGTAGTCCACCACAAAGAAATAGGCACGCATATACGCCACCGCCCCCATTGCCAGCAAAGACGATACCTGCAATGCCGTCCAAATCAATCCTTCCCAGCTGAAATCGGCGATGAGCCGCACGCCAAAGTAGCCAAAGAGCATTCCGCATGCTATTTTGCTGAATATCTGCCCCAAATCTCGGCGGCGTTGATAGGCGTGTTTATCCATGCCAAAGTCGTATGGGTCGTTGGGCTTGACCGCGTCGCTCGTCAATGCGCCCGCCGTAAGGGGCGTCAGGCGCAACCTATCGGCGCGACGCACGGCTTTGCGACGAGCGCTCGGCAACTGTTTGGCCGTCAGCCGACACAGCTTGCCGTCTATCATTACGGTGTACACCCCCTCCAAATAATCGGCGTACTGCAATCCTTGTCTAGCAAGTATGCGGCTTTTGGTCAGGCGCAAGTTCTCCTCGTTTTTCATCTCGCACCAGGCGTCCAGTCGATCTATCACGGGCACGATGGACTCCACCACCTCGCCGTGCAGTTTGTTGGTGGCCACCACCTGCGATTGCGCCTCGCCCTTGGCCAAGCCTTGCAAACTGAGCAGTTTGCTGATCAAAAAACCAAACGCGGCGCCCAACGCGCCGTCCGCCAATATCTCGGCCACAGTCTTGCCCGTTTCTACCACCGTAACAAAACTGCGCGCCATATACACCAAGCACACCACCGCTACCAATGCAAAAAAGACGTTGGAGCGCAACTCTTTACGAAATTTCTCGTTCATACTCTACCCTGCACCTCCTCTACCGCACCGGCTACCACGCGGCCGAGCCT
>CAMPCZ010000126.1 GCA_946648015.1 uncultured Clostridia bacterium | reverse complement strand
CGCGTGCGCTTCGTCAGCGCCGATTATGCCAAGAGCGTAGCGGTGCAGGCGGCGGTGCGCCGCATAGGGGACGAGTGCCAAACGGTGTGGCTCGATACCGCCCTCGAATTGGTGCCCGTCAAGCCGACTGTATCTTACAAAATGCAGTTGGTCACCCGGTTTTTGCGCTACGTGGGCGGAAATTATACGCCCAAACCCCAAAAATAGGCAAATTCTTGTTGCCTTATGGCGGGGTTTTATGTATAATTGTTGTGTGTATTTATACGCGCGCGAATGTGGTACACTCTCGCGCAGTCAAGGAGAAAAAATGAAAAAGACTATCCTAATCGTTACCATCGTCATCATTATGGCAGTCAGCGCGACGTTGCTTACGGCTTGCGGCACCGCTATGTTCCCCCTCAACGAGGAGCGCGCGGGCAAGCAAGTTACCGCCACCGTCAACTTTGCCGATCGCGTTTCTATCGTATCCGTAGACGAGTTGTACACCCAGTTCTATAGCTACTACAACTATCTGTACACCTACTACCAATACGGCTATATCTCGCAAGCGCAATTCCAAAGCTATCTGTCCAACTTGGACGAGACCTTTGCCACCAGCAACGAGTCTTTGGCCAAAAACGCCTTGTATGTGTTGAAGTGCATCGACTTCCTCACCGCCTACTATTCGGACGCCAACGTCATTGCGCAAGACGACCCCGCCGTCGTGGCCATGAAGGCCGCCTCCACCAAGGGCAAAACCTACGATTTTGCCAAGGTGAGCGAGCTCAATCGTTTCTATGCCGACCGCATTGCCGAGATCGAGACCGTGTTGTCCTGCTATGACGACTATCGCTACGTCAACAGTGCCATACGTTCGGCCAACAAGGATTTGCAGACCCGTTTCGACAGCTATCTCGAGACCGTCAAGGCCGAGTATGCCGCCTTGGACGGCACCACCAAGGATACTACGCCCGCCGGCTTTACGAGCATCAGTGTGGTCGAAACGCCCTATCGCCTTGTGTACGAGGTGGACGAGAACGCCACACTCGACACGCGCGGTTTGGTGGTGGTGGCCAACTATGCCGAGGCCAACGATGAGCATGGCCTCACCGTAGAGATCCCCACCAAATATTTGGTGACTTCGGGCTTTAGTGCCAAAGAGGCTGCCGAAGACCAAGAGATCACCGTTACCTATGGCCAAAAGACCGCCACCTTTACCGTGGATATCGTAACGGCGCGCCCCACCCGTGAGCGTCCCGCCACCGTGGAAGAGACGGAGTCCGAGGACGACACCGTTTTGGCCGCCAAGTTCTCCTTTGAGATCAAGGAGTCCGACTATGTGGCCGAAGGGTTGTCGGGCGAAGCGCTCGCCGAGGCTCGTAACGAGCTCAAGATGGCGCGCAGCGCAATGAGCCGCCTCAACAACTACCTCGAGAGCAACTATCGCGACTACAACTACTACCTCTACACCTACTTGGTCAGCCAAGTGCGCGAACTTACCTCTCGCATCAAGGCCAACGCCATTACGTTGACCCAAGCCGAGTTGGACAGCGAGTACAATCGCTTGGTCAGCGAGCGCTCGGCCGAATTGGCCAAAAAGGCTTTTGTCAAATCGGACGTAGAGGATGTGGAAAGCAGTCTGTTGCAACCCGCGTTTGACAACACCTACGGCTACTACTATGTGTCGCAAGTGCTCTTCAAGTTTACCGAGGAGCAATCCGACGCCATCAGCGCGTTCAAGTCGGCAGGCAACGCCAACGAGACCGCCATTCAACACTTCACCCTCAACAAGGCCAAGGAGATAGGCGTGTGGTTGTCCAACCCCGACTATGACGAGACCGCCGTTTGCGAGGACGAGAATTGCACTTGCCCCCATTGCAAAAACTACGTCTTGCCCGACGGTGCCGAGCGTCCCTCGTACACCACCTTGGAGCAATGGTACGGTTGCCAAACCGACTGCCCTTGCGTGGCTTGTCCCTCCCACAAATATTTCAATACCGAAGCCATCAACGTGATGAGCGTCATCGGTGATATCGAGAGCGACATCGCGGCCGTCAATTCCGACGCCACCGCTACCGCCGACGCATTGACCTATCGCCAAGCGTTGCTCGACACCATCAACGGTTGGATCTACAAGGCCAACGAGGATAGCGGCGCCTTTACCGCCATCAAAGACGAAAAATACGGCTACTTGATGACGCCCGAAACCGAGTCGAGCGGCATGGTGGAAGCCTTCGAGTTGGCTTGCGACGTATTGGCCGCCTACAATGGCACCGATTCCTACAATGGCAAGACCTTTGCCGAGGCCAAGGACGAGTTGGCCGACAAGGGCGTGTTTGTCGAGAGTTCGACCGGCGGCGTGGGCGGTTATGCTTGGTGCGTGTCCGAGTACGGCATTCACTTCGTGGTGCTCACCGCCTATGCTGTAGACGCCGACTTCGGCACCGTCAGCCAAAATAACGTCGGCACCGACAGCTACAATCAACTCGGGCTCGACTACATCTACAATAGCTACGATTATGACGCCAGCCCCGAGGCCAGCCTTGCCGTTAAGGACGGTGACAACACCGTGTACTATGCTGCGGGCACCATCGGCGAGCATATCGGCAGCGAGTTGCTCAGCGAAAAGGTCTCTGCTTCTTACGCCAAGTTCCAAAAGGACTTCATCTCCGAGTATGAGAAGAGCAACATCAAGTACAACCCCAAGGGATATGAGTACTTGCTGAAACAGTTGCAAGACAACAACAATAACTAAAACTACAAATACGACAAACGGCGTGCAATGCACGCCGTTTTCAAAAGAGCGCGCCCTTTTGCGCGCTCTTTTTGTGTTACGTATAACGAAAAAACACAGCGAAACTATTTTTCGGTACGACCCAACAAATAGTCCAAAGAAACGTTGAAGTAATCGGCTATCCGAATTAAAGTTTCATAATCCGCTTGCCTTTCCATGTTTTCATATCTGCTTATACTATTTTGATTGGTATCTAAATCCAATGCCAACTTGATTTGAGATATATTATTCTTTTTTCTTAGTTCCTTTAACCTAAATTCCATAGTTTAGCCTATTGACAAAATTATACCATTGTGGTATAAATAAAATATCCCATATTGGGATAATCTAAACTTGGAGGGCATGCCTGTGGAAGAACAAGAAGTGAGCTATGAGTGTGTAGAAGAGGAAACGAAAGAATCCTTAAAAAAAGAATTTCTAGAAAAATATCCGAAGTATAAAAAAGTGAATACAAAACAATCTCTTTTTCAGAGAACATGGCCTATACTGTTAGGCGTGGTTATATTGGCCGTTAGTGTAATTCTCATATTGATTGGTGCTTTGCACTTAAGTGCCGCCGAGTCGAGTGCGTATGAGTTATTATTTTATTATGGCATTCCGTTTGCTGTTATAGGTGCGTTGATTATTTTTATCACAATTTGTGTATTTATTCATCGGTCGCGATTAAAGGTAAAAATGGAGATGTGTTTTGCGGAGTTTCTAAGGGAACGAGGTATATTATATCAACCTAAAGTTTTACTGAGTAACACCTTAGAAATGATAAACTCTATCAAGAATAATTCTAGAAACAAATAGGAGGGTCTATGGCACTGATAAAATGTCCCGAATGCGGGGAAAATATATCTAGTTCTGCAAATAAATGTGTGCATTGCGGTTGCGATATAACATATTGTCCAGAATGTGGTAGTGTATTCGTTGGAAATCTAAATGAATGTCCGTCTTGCGGTTATAGTATCGTTTCTAAAGATGTGAAGACAAAGAAAGGAAACGCAAAGGGAATCTTATCGACCATAGGAGTTGATAAAGAGAAACTAAACGAAGATTTGAGGAACAATAATATATTGGATTCCTTTCAAGAAAGCACTATTTTTAGATTACTAATATGCAAATACGGATTTCTAATCAAATTGTTATTCTTCCTAATTGCAGTTGCAACCGTAACGGCAGCTATTGTTAAGGCTTATACCTATTCCATTACAGACGAACAGGTTTCGCAGTATGCATTGCAGTCGCTTGAGGTACTACTTACTGGAAACATTAGAGATATTTCAACTGAAGAATTAGTTTCAGATATAACAAGACAAGCTATGAGCGGTATTGTGCCATTGCTTACCACGTCCGCTATATTCTTTTTCCTCACGCTTGGTTTTTCCTGTTTGCGAAAAGCGTATATAAGGAAAAAATTAGGCGGTTGGATAGTATCAAATGGCCTTGACGTT
>CAMPCZ010000125.1 GCA_946648015.1 uncultured Clostridia bacterium | reverse complement strand
GATAGGAATTCCCGGCCGAATCGGCCAAAGTAACCGAGTCGTACAACGTGCACGCGCCGTCGAATCGCGCCACGCCAATGGAGGGTGACGTAGCGCGATAGTCCTCGCCGTCGGTATCCACGGCAACGACGGCATATACGTTGCCGCCAAAGGCAAAGTAGTCCAAGAGGCTCTCGTCCCCTTTGGTGCCCGTGACCCCTACAGACACGCCGTCGTAGGTATAAGGCGCACGCGGCAGCACGCTATAGCTGACCGCAGGTGGCGCGAACGTCTCGGGCAAAGGGGAAGCATTGGTGGACGTATCGCCGCCGGCGGCCGCGTCGGCAACCGAATGAGAGGTGCGCACGGTGTCGGCGACCAAATCTTTTTGGTACACGTAGCGATAGACGTATAGCACGCTGAACACCGCGGTGGTCAATAGACATATCAAAATGATCAATACGTTGGACGCTTTCATTCCATCTCCTTGGACTTATAACCTTAGCACATTTTTGATTTTTTGCCTCACGAAACGCAAAAATAGCGGGTTTTTGACATTAAAAACGCCAAAAAACCATATTTTTTGTGCGGTTTGGCGGCCGAAAACCTCAAAATGCCTATTGACAAACAAAATATGAATGTTATAATGAAAGTGTCGCAAAATGCGACCAAATTTTGGAAAACTATATAAAGGAGATTTATTTATGAGAAAAGCATTTATCTGTCCTACCAAGTATGTACAAGGCGAAAACGAATTGTTGAATTTGGGCTATTTTGTCAAGACTTTCGGCAAAAAAGCATTGCTGATCGCCGATCCCTTTGCGTACAAACTTGTCAAAGACAAATTGGATGCCACCGAAAAGCAATACGGCGTTGAGCTGATTTCTTGCGGCGACATTTTCAAAGGCGAGTGTTCGCGCAACGTAGTCAAGAAATTGCAAGAGTTTGCCAAAGCAAACAAGTGCGCTTGCACCATCGGTTTGGGCGGCGGCAAAGCCATCGATACTTCCAAGTGCGTAGCGGCCGGCAACCCTCTCATCATTTGCCCCACCATCGCCGCAACCGACGCGCCCACTTCGCATAGCGCCGTGTTGTACACCGACGACCACGAGTTTGACGACTATGCCTACTTCCGTCAAAGCCCCAGCGTCGTGTTGATCGACCTCAACGTTATCGCCAACGCCCCCGTGCGCTTCTTGGTAAGCGGTATGGGCGACGCGCTGAGCACCTATTTCGAGGCTCGCGCCAACTTCAAGAGCGTATCTAACGTCAACGCCGGTCTGCCCTGCGGCGCCAACCGTGCAAAAGGCACGTTGCTCGCCTACGGCACGCACACCGCCGCCGCCATCGGCGAACTGTGCTATAAGAACTTGATCTCTGACGGCTACAAAGCGATGATGGCTTGCAAAGAGCACGCCGTTACCCAAGCCTTCGAGAAGATCGTCGAAACCAACATCTTGTTGTCCGGCCTTGGCTTTGAGTCGGGTGGCTTGGCCGCCGCTCACGCCATTCACGACGGCTTGACCGTGGTGCATGACATCCACGCTTGCAAGATGCACGGCGAAATCGTGGCATTCGGCACGCTCTGCCAATTGGTATTGGAGAACAGCCCCGAGGAAGAACTCTTTGAAGTATTGGACTTCTGCGACACCGTAGGTCTGCCTATGTGCCTCGAAGACTTGATGACCGACAAAGACGGCAACGTGTTGCGTTCGAGCCTGTCGGACGAGGAACTCAAGGCCGTGGCCGCCAAGACCTGCATCCCCGACGAGAGCATTCACAATATGCCCTTTGCCGTCACGGAAGATATGGTCATCGCCGCGATCAAGACCGCCGATAAGATCGGTCGCGACTACAAAGGTTTGGACTGATATAACTCTACAATAGACGCGTGTAGGCGCACCGAGCGGTGCGCCTACCTTATAAAATGAAAAGGAGAATTGCCGTATGAAAAAAATAATGAATACTGCCGAAACTTTTGTGTACGATATGTGTCATGGCCTGGCCAAAGCGCATCCAGAACTCGAGTTCGTAGAAAAGTTTAAGATCGTCAAAAAGAAAGAGATCAACCCCGACAAAGTGAGCCTGATTTCGGGCGGTGGCTCGGGCCACGAACCCGCGCACGCCGGTTTTGTAGGCAAAGGTATGCTGGACTGCGCCGTTTGCGGCGACGTGTTTGCCTCGCCCTCGCAAGTGCAAGTATACAACGCCATCAAAAACGTAGCTACCGACAAAGGTGTGTTGCTCATTATCAAAAACTACTCGGGCGACTGCATGAACTTTAACAACGCCATGTACGACGCACAAGAGGACGGCCTGAACGTGGACGCCGTATACGTCAACGACGACATCGCCGTGAAAGACAGCCTCTACACCGTAGGCCGTCGCGGCGTGGCAGGTACCGTGCTGGTGCACAAATGCGCAGGCGCCGCCGCCGAGCAAGGCAAGAGTTTGGCCGAAGTAAAGGCCGTAGCCAACAAAGTGATCGAGAACGTGCGTAGCTTCGGCTTTGCCTTTACCAGCTGCACCGTACCCGCCGCAGGTCACCCCACCTTTGAGATCGGCGACGACGAGATGGAATTTGGCGTGGGCATCCACGGCGAACCCGGCCGTTTCCGTGAAAAGATCGACTACAGCAAGGGCACGTTTGCCGACGACTTGTCGCGCCGTATCGTCAGCGACCTCGAGGAGGATCTGGGCGTAAAAGCGGGCGACGACGTAGTATTGCTCATCAACGGCTTTGGCGGTAGCCCCCTGCAAGAGTTGTACATTCTCAACAACTCCGTAAGCAAATGCCTCGAGGCTGACGGCATCCATATCCATCGCACCATCGTGGGCAACTATATGACCTCTATCGATATGGCAGGCGCATCCATCACCGTGCTCAAAGTGGACAGCGAACTGAAAGCGTTGGTCGACTACCCCGTATCCACCCCCGCATTGACTTGGGGCGCCGCTATGGACGCTTCGGCCGAGGCTGCCGTGGAAGCGATGAAAGCCATTGCAAAGGCATTGAATATTACACCCGTGGAGACCAAAGCAGCACCGAGCAAACAAGCGGGCGCAGCGCAAAAGGCCGTAGAGGAAGATAACGCCGTATACGAGGTAGTGGGCGAGCCCAAAGTCGGCGAGACCATCAATACCGCCGCATTCGTGCAAATCGTAGACAAATTTGCGGATATCGTCATCGAAAACGAAGTGCCCTTCTGCGAGGCAGATCAAATGGGCGACGGTGACTTTGGTATGAGCATTGCCAAAGGTTTCAAACAACTCAAAGCCGACTGGGCTACCCGCAAGAAGGGCGACATCGGCCAATTCCTGTCGAGTTGCAGCGAGATCATCAAGGAATACTGTGGCGGCGCCAGCGGTCCCATCTGGGGCAGCGCATTCAAATATGCGGGCAAAGCGATGGCAGGCAAACAAGAAATCGATCTCAAAGACTTGGCGTTCCTGTTCCAAGAGGCCAACCGCGGTGTATACGAAACCGGCAAAAAGAGTTTCGGCAAAGGCGCTGTGGTAGGCGACAAAACTCTCGTGGACGCCTTGAAACCTTGTGCTGACGCTTTGACCGCCGCCGCCGAAGCGGGCGACAAACTATTGGACGGCATGAAGAAGGGCGCAAAGGCCGCGCACGAAGGCGCCGAGGCCACCAAGACGCACAAAGCCACCTTGGGCAGAGCCGGCACCGTTGGCGACCGTAGCATCGGCTTCCCCGACGCAGGCGCACACGGCTTGGACGTGATCTTCAACGAGTTGGTCGTGTACATCAGCAAGATGTAAGACCTCAAAACGATACAAAAATCCCGGCCATCACGGTCGGGATTTTTGTATACACTATACGGCAACAAACCGTACCTTTTCAAAGCAATATACCCATCAATTATTGTTTGAGCAACAGGCTATCCTCATTCGATTTCGGGCACACCTTGACGTAGGATCCTCGTTTCGACCTCATTATCGCTTAGATGCACTTTGGCAAAACGTTTGACAAGTGCATAAATCCCTAATGCAAGGCCGATTGCAAGTTCGAATGCTCCACCTACAATACAAACAATCAAGTCAACGTAGATGCCCAAAACCAAAATGATGACACCCATGATAAGAAAGAACAGCGCAACGCCCGTCCTGCCGATGGCAAAGTTCACGACATGAGGCAAAGGTATCGGAAGATGCGCCGTAAACACAAGCAGTGCCGCAAAGCCCCTGAGTGTCGATATCCATTTGTAATTATTCTCGCGGACGCTCATATATCCACTCCGCCG
>CAMPCZ010000124.1 GCA_946648015.1 uncultured Clostridia bacterium | reverse complement strand
AAAACAATGGCTCGAAGATTCGGTAATCAATACCACGGTCAGATTACTCGAAAACGTTTCTAATATCCACACGATAGCGCAACGCATTTACGAAGAGCATAAAAAAGAAGTCTCGGACAACACTTCTTTGAAACTCATCGAGAAGAAGCGCGCCGAGGCTGTCAAAGCGCAAAACAATATGATTAAAGCAATCGAACAAGGTATTATCACCGAAGCGACGAAGAGCCGTTTGACCGAACTCGAAACGCAGATTTTACAATACGATTTTGAGATAGCAAAAGAAAAAGCACGTAGTTATACGTACTTGACCATTGAACAAATAGAAATGTTTTTGCGTAAATTCGTATTCGACGATACGAGCGATATAAAGGTGCGCAAACTTCTTGTAAACGCCTTTATCCGTGAAGTGATATTATACAAAGACGAAATCGTTATAACCTATAACTTCACCGACGATACGGAGCATATCAAGTTCACGAAAGAACACGTTTTGGAAACGGAAAAGCAGATTGAATCCGCTCCGAAAATCGCTTTTTCTTTTAATCAAGGTTCGTACTTATTCAAGCACTCGGCACCATAAAGAAACCTCTTTTGTCGACGAAGGCAAAAGAGGTTTCTTTATTGATTCAATGGAAAAAGTATGGTATACTTACGTCGACAACCCGAGATTTAGCGGAGGAAAAAGGAACACATGATCACGGATCTGACAAAAGAAGACGCCGGATATATCGGTGAGAAGATCAATGAGATCGTCCCGCATGAAGTAGACAAAGACGAAGAGGATTTCGTTCTCAAAATCGAGAACGAAAACGGCGAGATCATCGGCGGATGTGTTGCGACTGCTTACGAATACCACTGGTCGAGATTGTTTCTCAATAAGCTATGGGTGGATGAACGTTATCGTCATCACGGGATCGGTTCCATGATCCTCCGCGAAGTGGAGCGCATCGCGAGGGAGAAGGGCTGCCGGGTCGTGACGCTCGGTACCGCAAGTTATATGGCAAGGCCGTTCTATGAAAAACACGGCTACGCGGTTTTCACTACTATAAAAACTCCAAACGGCTACATCAGTTATTCGCTGGTCAAATATCTTGACAGGGACACGCCTGAATACGTGCCGACAAATAACAGCGGCACACGCTTTAAGCTTTCGCTCGGCAATGATGATGACGCGGAAGTGATCGAAAAAGGTCTTGACGCATACAGCAAAGCCTACGTGCAAGAAAGCGAAACCGTTGATTTTTGCAAAAAGCTTGTGGATAACGAAGGCAGATTTGCGGCAGGCGTGATCGCGGACACGGAAAAAGGCGACAGCGGTTCCATTGTCGCACTGTTTGTGGAAGAGCCGCTGAGACGAAAAGGCCTGGGCACGTATCTTTTGAAGGAAGCAGAGAAATTCGCAAAGGAAAACGGCGCTTCGATGGTCTTCACAAACGCAGGCGACTGGAATATCGGTTTCTTCAAAAAGAACGGCTATTTGATGAGAGGCGAGCTCAAAGACGTTCCCAAGGGACACGATTGCTACGAGCTCTACAAAATGATATAAGGCATGGGAAACAGCTTGACAAACACCTGTTTATTGAGCTGCACAGCGTGTACTTTTTAGGCGTACTTAGCTTATTTTTGTCCCTTTTGGGCGCTCTTAGACAACCAAGAATAATACGAACCCTGACGGGAAGTCGGAGTTCGTATTTTTTTTACCCGTGCGTATGTAGAGGACTACAACAAGCAACGGAGGAAATACAGCCGAGAATACAACTTTCCTACGCGTCCATTGGGTTGGATGTCTTCCAACCAATATCTCGAAAATTATTTCCTCCACCGTGGAACAAATGTTTGACAACCCTACAAATTTAATATAAAATTTTTGTGATAAGTTGATATATCAAACAAAGTTTGAAATAA
The DNA here is from genome assembly GCA_946648015.1 of uncultured Clostridia bacterium. Lineage (GTDB taxonomy): Bacteria > Bacillota > Clostridia > Christensenellales > CAG-1252 > RUG14300. The sequence goes on along the minus strand of CAMPCZ010000124.1, from coordinate 2,387 downwards.
CTTGAAATATCAACTTTAGTTTACTATGTATAATCAAACGAATAAGGAGTTTTGGAGTATGGAACAAACTAGACAACACAAAACGGCGAAAGCTTGGCTCGTGGCGGCACTCGCGGTCGTCCTTGCCTTGGCACTGATTTTCGCCCTTCTGCCGCAAACGACCATGACGGCGAGTGCGGACGGAACCACCGTCAATTTGTCGACGCTTTCCGCCCCATACACGGCGCATGACGGCGAAACGCTGACCGGCACGCAGAGCGGAGGTCACGAAATCTTCATTGAAGCCGGCGCAACCGTCACGCTGAATGGCGTGGTAATCGATGGCGAGATCGATCATGACAACAGCGGGGCGGCCATTACTTGCCTGGGTAACGCGACGATCATCCTGAAAGGCACGAATGAGGTTGCCGGTTACAATGAAGGCGCCGCCGGTATTACCGTAGCCGAAGGATGTACTCTGACGATCCAGGGCGACGGCAAACTGGAGGCGCGCGGTGCAAGCAGATATTATGGCGCAGGCATCGGCAGCAACCAAAAAAATGCATGCGGCAACATCATCATCAACAGCGGCACCATCACCGCAACGGGCGGTGATTACGCCGCAGGCATCGGCAGCGGCAGAGATGGCAAATGCGGCGATATCACGATCAACGGCGGCACCATCACCGCAACGGGCGGTGACTCCGGCGCAGCTATCGGCGCCGGCGAAAGCGCCCAATGCGGCACGATCACCATTAACGGCGGCACCATCACCGCAACGGGCGGTGATTACGCCGCAGGCATCGGCAGCGGCTATTATAAGAAGGCCGCTTGCACAGCGATCGTGATCAACGGCGGCACCATCACCGCAACGGGCAATGGGGGCTCTGCCGCTATCGGCAGCAGCGCTAACAACAGCACCTGCGGTCCGATCACCATTAACGGCGGCACCATCACCGCAACGGGCAGTGATTACGGCGCAGGCATCGGCAGCGGCTATAACAACAGCACCTGCGGTCCGATCACCATTAGCGGCGGCGCCATCACCGCAACGGGCGGTGCATGGGCGACGGTTATCGGCAGCGGCGAATATGGCACCTGCGGTGACATCACCATTACCAATACGGTTTCCGCGTTGCAATTGACAAAAGGGGAAGACGCCCCCAACAGTATCGGCAAAGGTGACGACGCCACTTGCGGCACCGTTACCGTCTGCGGGGTAGCGGGCGAAATTGCGCAAAGCCCCTATGTTGCAACCACCATTACTTACAACGCAAACGGCGGCGAGATCCAGGACGACGAGATCCCGAGAATTTATAAAACGGGCGCAGCCGTAACGCTTCCTGCCAATGTGGCAAAAGAGAATTTCGTCTTTGCCGGTTGGTATGACAACGCGCTCCTCACGGGCGACGCCGTGACCGAGATCGGCGCGGACGCCACGGGCGACAAAGCATACTATGCAAAATGGGAGGGCGTCACCCACAATATCACCTACAACACAAACGACGGTGAGTGGAACGGCGAGTACGCGACCACATATGTCGAAGGCGAGGGCCTGACGCTGCCTAACAACCTGACGAAAGAACACTATACCTTTGCGGGTTGGTATGACAATTCAGGATTCACAGGCGAACCTGTGACGGCAATTGACACTGACGCTTCGGGAGACAAAGAATACTGGGCGAAGTGGGCACACATCACCCACAATATCACTTATCATCTCAACGGCGGCAAGTGGGAAGACGACATTTCCGCGCCTACCACATTCAACGAAGGCGAAAGGTTTGATGTGTACGCTTGCGGCATATTCCCCGTCATGGCGGAGAAAATGTTTTACGGTTGGTACGCTTCCGAGACGCTTGACGAGAATTCCCGTATCGAGTTTATTTGGGATGATGTAACGAGCGACGTAGAACTTTGGGCGGCGTGGGGGCTTGCTCCTGTTGCGCCTACGATTGAAGACGTCTTCCCGACTGAAGGCAAAACCGAGTACATAGGCGAGGTTGTCACAGTTGAGGCGACTGCAAACAAAGACGGATTTGTGCTTGACAAAACACACGCAATCAAGATTACGATTGAAGAAGGTTTGTTCCCGGATCATGCAATATATCTTATCGTTGCAGACAAATATGAATATTATGCGCAACCGGAGTATATGACTTCGGAATATCAATACAGTGAACAGTTTGTAACTTCATCTTGGGGTGAAATATATCAAGGCGGATATCGCGGTCCTGACGACAGCGACGATCGTTTTGGGCCCACTATTGGCGCACCATGGCCGTTTGACTTCGAAGGATTTGACGGCTCTATTACAGTCACCTTAAGTGATGAATATAGCGAAAAATCTCTCGTATTCAAACAAATCCACGTTGTCGCACATCACGTGCGTACAGTCACATACAACG
>CAMPCZ010000123.1 GCA_946648015.1 uncultured Clostridia bacterium | reverse complement strand
CGCGAGCATAACCATCGGCGAAGCGCGCGCCCAAATAGACGCTACCGGCCTCGCCCGAAGATATCTTGGCCATTATCTTTTGGCTGTCGTTGGTGGTAACGACGTCGGTCAAATAGACGTTGTGAGCAATGACGTTGCCGCGTATGGTGCCGCCCCATACCGCAAGGTCGCCATAGTTTGCCCCCGGTGCAAAGGTAGAGGCGGAGCCTACCACCACGTTGTTGAGGGAAGCGCCGTTGAGGCAGATATCGCTATACTTGTCGCTCCGCGCCTTAAATAGGCTAAACGAACCGGCCAACCCGTCGGATTTGGCGCCGTCGGTACACACGAAAAGGGTGCCTTCCACATTGGTGGCACGCGTACTGTCCTGCAAATTGATGGGATTGTTGTCGCTGTAGAGTATACCCACGTTATCTTTGCCGGCCGCGCTGAAAACGGGCACCGACCAATCGAGCACCACGTTGCCGTAGGAGCCTGCTGTGCTCTTGACATACAGACCGATGAGAAAAGCGAGATTGTAATATTCGGTATTGCCGCTCTCGGTGATGGCCGTCTTGACGCCGCCATGCACGATAAGATTGCCGTCGATGGTGGTGCGATAGGGATAGGCTGCACTATTGAGCGGATTGCGCAAGCCGCCCTCCACCTCTACGGTGCCGTGCAAAACAAGCGAATAGGACGGGCTATAGTTGGACACGATAAGGTCGCCGCTGACGTAGATATTGTTGGCGACGGTGCTGCCGATTTGCCTGTCGGTGGTGGCGGCCGAATCGAGATAGACCTCCATATTGCCCTTGGGCAAAATGCTCTCGGCCGACACGATGGACGAGCCTTGCACCGTGACGCTACCTTTGATGGTGCTGTTTTTGACCACCAAATTGCCGGCGTACACATCGCCCTCTACCACGCAGTTGTCCAACTCGACGGAGCCCTGCGTGCTAAGATTTTGCACACGGCCGCCCGTGATGCGCAAAGTGCCCGACGTAGAGCGCACGTCGCCTACGATGGCGTTGGTAACGGTAACGTTGCCTTTGGCAAAAATGGTGCCGCTGACGACGGTGGCAGCATCGCTTGCCAACGAATAGACCGATACGCTACTGAGGCAATAGACGTCGCGTGCTATCGTGACCGTGCTTTTGTAGCCCTGCCGCCCTACCGTGAGATTGCCGTTGACATAGAGGCCTTTGCCCGTGACGGCGGGAACGTTGATATTGGAATGGAGTTGCAAATCGCCGTAGGACGTGAGGTCGCCGTTGACGTTGCGTTTGGTGCTGTTGGCACTGCGCACCTGAAACGCGCCCTCCATCGTGAGGTCGGCATTCATATCCGCCTCGAGCAAATACTCGGCGGGCGTGGATTTGTCGTTGTATATCTTGACGGGAGGATAGACGGAACCCCCCTGCTGCCCCGTCATATTGAAGGAAAGACCGTTGGGCTGGGTAGCATATATGTTGTAGTGATTGAACAGATCCTGCATATTTTGGTCGAAGCCGGCCTGATTGATGCAAGTCAAAACCACCGTTGCCACGGCCGAGGCGCCATTGTAGGTAACGTTGACGTCTCCGTACAAATAGTTGGTATCCTCGGACAAGCGGAAGGATATGTATGCGTCGTTGACAGCCAAACCCGTGAGATATTGGGTGTTGACATTGGTGGAAGTGGCCATAGTGGACGGGTCGTAGTAGACCGACGCCTTAGCCACCACCTTTTCGTTGGGATGATCGCTGAGATAGTTGATGATATTGCGCACGTACTGATCCTCGGCGACAAACCCCTGCCCGATAGACTTGGCCAACAAATAGGCCTGCTGGTCGCTGGACTTGGACGCCGTGCGCGAGAATAAGTTGGTGGCCACCAAAGTGATGGATATACCGATGGCAGCCACAACCGTGAGTGCCATTACCACATACATCATCACCGCGCCTCGGCGGCTTCGCAACGTTTTGGTTACTTCTTCCATATCATCATAAGGGGCGCGCCCGTAGGGCGACGCTATTGCGTTGGCTTGCGCCTAATGGAGTGCCTCGCCCGTAAGAGGCTCATCGCAGTCGTGGCAACGCACTACTTCCTCGCTGTCTTGAAGATCGAGCTCGGCTTTTTCCGCATTGTACTCGGCAATGGAATAGGGCTTGCCGCAATGGTGGCACTCGCCAATCTCGGAAGCGTAGGCGTCTACCTTGCTGCCGGCGGGAATGGTAAGCACCAAATTGAGGGACATACCCGCCTCGTCAAACGTCCAATCGACTACGCGAACGGAGCCGCGCTCGTTGAGCACGTTGTAGGCGGCAATGAGCAGGCTCAGTTTGTCCACGTTGGTCTCCTCGCTGAGATAGTTGAGTTCCAGCGTATATTTGGCGTCGTCCGCCGCTACCAAACTGAAGGTGCAGTCGTATTGTTGCACGCTGTAGGAAGTGTCGCCCACCAAGGTCTCGACGTCGACGTAACCGCCCTCGTTGTTGGTGATGGCAACGCTGGCGTACAACTCGGTGTTGCCCGCGTCAAAATGCAAATACTTGACAGGACGCAGCCATTTGTCGGCCACGGCGTAGGCCTCCGCCGAAAGACTGGTCTGTGACATTTTGACCAAATCGTATTTGCTCTCGACAATGGTTTCTCTCAACCGCCTTTGCGCAGACGTAGGTTGCTCGGCATACGCGGGCGAAATGCCGGCGGCGGTCAGCGACTGCAAAGTCTCCTCGTTGGTGATGGTCTGCTCCGCTATTTGGGCGCGTGTGTCCCGTATGGACACGATCAAATCTTTGATGCCGTACTTCGGTATCATTACGGCGCCGAAGACGATCAAGATCATGCCCAAAACGATGAGTAATAATTTGTCTCTGGAGGTCATTTTGGTTTCCATACGCTACTCCTCCTCTTCCTCGGTTTCTTCCACTATGGTAAAGAAGTTGACGGCTTCCTCCAAAGTGGCGTTGATGGCCTCGTTGTTGAGACCGAAGCGCAAGGTGCGCTGAATGACGCCGGGCGCGTCGCTTATCTCATAGGCATAGTCCATTCGGGTGACGAAGAAAGGACTGGACGTAACGGCGTCGCACACGTCTTTGAGCACGAACTCGTCGGTTTGCGTCATCAGGAAATCTACCGAAAAGGTGGAACTCTCGGCCTCGAACTTGAAGTTGGACACCTCGTAGCGGTAGGCTACGCTACCCATTTGTTGCGAAAAGATATTCTCCACGCAATCGAGGAACCGCTCGGGCACCGTTTTGCAAGTGATGGCGATGACCACGTATTGGGTATTGGCGTCGCCCACCGAAACGGTGGTGTAGGTGGCAAAATCGGCGTCGAGAACGGTGGATATGCCCCTATCCAGCGAGCAGAACGGATCGGCCCCCAACAAGGCGGGGTCTTGCAACTGCGTGGCCAACACGGCGTCGTTGCCGGTGGTGGCGCGCAACATCATAACGAATTTGCCGCGATAGTAGCAATACCAGTAGTATTCCTCCGCGTCGCCGGTGCCGTCGGCGTTCTCCTCTATATACTGCAAGGGCAGCGAGGCAAAGACGGGACGCATCGTCTTCATAAAAGACAACGCACCATAGAGGAAACTGGCCTTGTAGATGTCATCGGCATAGGTGGTGGCGTCGGAATATTGCACCAAATTGAGTTGCCCCAAAATATCGTCCACCACGTCATCGAAATTGTTGTCGATGGTGTAGCCCGTGGTATCTTGCGACAGATAATTGCGAATGGCCATGATCTCTTCGCGCGACAAATCGGTGCTGAAACTCGGCGAAAGCATCGACTGATATTCGAGCAAAGCGGCGGTCTGCGCCTGCGATTGCACCTCTTTGTATTCGGTCAAAAGACTGCGTGTGCCGCGTTGGGTATTGGAGTAATTCTGGGCTTGCGTTTCCAACTTTTCCAATCGGCCCTCAAACGTTTTGTTGAAGTAGTACAAACCGCCGATGGCACCGCCCACCAGCAACACGACGACGATAGCGACAAGGATAAGCTTTTTGCTTGCCGCCATCTTTTTGGCCTTGGCTCTTTCTCCGCCGGCTGCCTTGAATAGGTTGATATCTTTTTTGTATGCAGCCATAGTCTACCTCCTGATAAACGAACCCAGCGCGTCGCTGAACGCGTTGTAATCGAGCAACTCCATACCCTTGATAAACGAAGGCAAGGGCAAGGGTCCGATCATCAGACGCACGGCGTCGGCGATATCCTGCATGATGGGCTCTATCATACCCGCATTGCCCGTAACGTACACCGCCTCTACCTCGGAGTCGGGATAGCGTGTTTGAAAATAGCGAATGGTGCTGTTGAGTTGCGAACTGAGCTCGGTAGCCAAATAGGCCATATCGGGATTGGCGGCGTCGGCAACGTAGAGCACCGAACTCTTGCTGAACATACTCTTGAACTTGTCGAACA
>CAMPCZ010000122.1 GCA_946648015.1 uncultured Clostridia bacterium | reverse complement strand
CCTATTTACCCGCCCTGGGGTGCCCCCAAAGGACAACTTTCGTGGATATTTATGAAACGATATGAAACGATTGCCGTCATATCGTTTCATTTTATATTGGGGAGTTACTCTCTTTGCCACGGGTGGGACTTTACTCGGTGACGAAATATCCGAGAAACGCAAAATATAAGCGTTTTGGGCATAAAAAAACGTTGCAGTGAACGATAATTGTATCAATCACTGCAACAGTTATGGTGCGGATGATGGGACTTCCTCTACGCACTGCGTGCTTGACAGGCCGGGGCGGGAAACGCCGCTCTGTGGCGTTTCTGTTTCCGCCCGTTCAAGTCCCAAATACTTTTGGTTTATAAAAAAAGTAGTACTCATCTTGCTTTGAATACTACCCTTGGTGCGGATGATGGGACTTGAACCCATACGGAGTTACCATACGCCCCTCAAACGTACGCGTCTACCTATTCCGCCACATCCGCATTACGCATATATTGTATGACACAAAATGCGGTTTGTCAATCTTTTGCGCTAAGTTGATATAAAAAAATGATAGGCGTTTTGTCCCATTGTAAACGGTCTACTTTATACACTCGAAAATGTGCGCCTTTGGTTGTGCAACCGGTTCATTCGTGTTATAATGGCAATATGGAAAGATATATTTGCCGCGACTGCCCCAATGAATGTAACGTAGATCGCCTCCACATGGTAGGCAGATGCGGCGTTGGCTATTTGCCAAGGATCAGCAGGGTCGGTCTGCATCTTTGGGAAGAACCCATCATTTCGGGCACCAATGGTAGCGGCACGATATTTTTTGCGGGGTGCAACTTGGGTTGCGTGTTTTGCCAAAACTACGAGATAAGCCATCTGCTTGTCGGTAAAGAATATACCATCGCCGAGTTGGCAGACGCCATGCGCTACTTGGTTGACCAAGGCGCGCACAATATCAACTTTGTTACACCCTCGCACTACGTACACGCCATAGTGGAAGCGCTATCCGTATATCGCCCGCCTGTGCCCATCGTGTACAATAGCGGCGGATATGACAAAGTGGACACCCTACGACGGTTGGAAGGGCTGGTAGACGTGTATATGCCGGACTACAAGTATACGGACGTAGGCATTGCCGCCAAATACTCCGGATGTGCCGACTACCCCGATGTCGCTTGGGCGGCAATAGCCGAAATGCATAGACAGCAACCCAGCCCACAACTAAAAGACGGTCTGATACAAAACGGAGTGCTGATAAGACACCTGGTGTTGCCAAACCAAAGTACGCAATCGGTACAAGCGGTGCAGCGATTGTATAACGAATATGGCGATAGTGTGTACCTATCCGTAATGAGCCAATACGTACCTATGGGCAATGCGGCCAATTACCCCGAAATAAACCGTGTACTCAAGCCCTTGGAATACAAGCGCGTGGTGGCGGCATTGGAGCGTATGGGAGCAACAAACGTTTTCATTCAGGACTGTGAATCGGCTACGACCACATACATACCACCTTTTGACGGAGAATAATATGGTAAAACGATATAGAAAAGAGGACGAAAACAGCTATGCTTTGGGCGCAACACTTACGGTAGAGCTTTTGCGCTACCGTCCGCAAATCGTCAATGCGGTATACTATCATTCGCAATGCAAAGACGTCGCTTTGGTAGAGAGTATGTGCCGTGAACACAACATTCCTTTGGTGCAAAGCGACAAAGCCTTCAATATATTGTCGCAAAAAGAGAATTGCTATATATTGGCTGATTTTCAAAAACAAAACTTTTCGATAGACGCCAATACAAATCATATCCTTTTGGTAAACCCATCTAACGCAGGCAATATGGGCACAATCTTGCGCTCCGCCGCCGCATTCGGCATAACAGACGTGGCGATCATAGCGCCCGCCGTGGACATATACGACCCCAAAACGGTGCGTAGTTCGATGGGCGCATTGTTCCACGTCAACTTCAAGTACTATGATAGTTTTGAAGACTATCGCCGAGAAGCGGGTCAACGCAAGTATTATCCTTTTATGCTCAAGGCGACTACTACCCTCAAACAAGTTGTGCCGCAATACCCGTGCACGTTGGTTTTCGGCAACGAGGCCACCGGGTTGGATGATAGCTACCTTTCGTTGGGTGAACCTGTTATTATACGCCACACGCACAACGTCGACAGCCTAAATCTGCCTATCGCCGCGTCTATTGCGCTGTATCAATTCTTTTCCGAAACCGACAAATAGATGTGCATACGCTAAGCGTCTTGCACTATGCAAATTTGCATCAAAAACTACCGCTTGCACGGTAGTTTTTTGATGATTCTCTATATATCGTATTTCGTCATCAACTTGGCGGGCGTATGCGCCAACAACCGAATGGGGGACAGTAGGTTGACGATTTGATTGACCAGCACCAAAAACGCGCCGCACGCCAAAGCGAACCATATCGGATAATAAAAGAGTTGCAAACCTACCGTGCGCATGGTGCGAAATACCTGCAAATTGCCGGCAATTAGCAGTATAATAGACATCACCGCCCAGCCGCGTAGCGAAGTAAACAGGCTGGTGATGGCCGATTCCAAACTGATTTTGCCATAGATTGCGCCACGACTTACGCCGATAGATCGATATTGAGCGTAGAGTTTGATTTTGCCCAAGTACTCGTTGCGCGCAAGGCGTGCCATGCTGAATATTTGAATGACGACCACAATGCCCGCCAATATAATGAATACCAATTTACTCAAAACGGACTCTTTGTAAAAATTGGCGCGGGAATTTGCGTTGAGATCTAGGAGTGTATACCCCTTTTGCTCTGCATACTTGCGCACCGCCTTTGGGTTATTGCTGTACAGCAACGTTATTTCGACGTTTGCGCCCTTGGGGGCATAAAAATGCACCGTAGGCAACGCGGCGTAGTCCTCATCCGACAAGTATATGGTGGGGCTACTGCGTTTGACGACGTCGTGTATGCGCAAATAGTATTGTTTGCTACCGGCCATGTCGACATAGCCCGTGCCGTCATCATCGACTTTTACCGTTTGTCCGGTAGGCAAAAACCAACCGTAAGAATTCACGGATAGCACCAAAGGCATACCGACGAGATCCTTTTTGGAGCGTAGCAAGCCGTCGAACTGATATTCCTTTTGCAACCGATCGAATAGCAATTCGTCTATGCAAACCTCTCCTTTGGCAAGGCTACCGCCCACTGCGGATATGGGCATAACGCACATCGTAGACGCGTCGATTGACACTTGTTGACCATATTTGGAAAAACTGTAGTCGATGGCAGCGCCACCGGTAGCCATTTTGTCCAGTTTGATGACGCCTACGGGCAAATCGGCGGGATCAGGCGTAGCGACGACTGCGTACACGTGGTCGTCTACCGCGATATTGGCGGCGCGATCGTATATGAAGGCGGGACCTGCCAGCGCAAGCATCAAAACGAAGAATATGGCGGTGGTGTACAGCAGGCGATAGGGATTTTTGCGACGCATACCCCACTTGGCCATAATGGCACCGAATGCGGTGCGGAAGCATTGTCCAAACGTAAAGATACGGCGCGGTTTGCCACTGCCGACGGATAGTATATTCATATCCACCGACATATCGGTATCTTCTTTGGTGCGGGCGACGTATTTGCCCTCGTCCAAAACGATAGAACTGCCTTCGGTGACCAATGTCACCTTGCTCTCCCCTTCCACTCGTAGCAAAATACGGCCGTGCTGGCACACAATGGACACCTTGACCGGGGGAACTTCGCCATCGTCGTAAACCTGCACGTCCATAGAGGAGACCTTAAAGGTTTGATTTTGCATATCGCCCAAATAAACGTGGTCGGCCGCGCGATGCTCGATGGAGCCGTCGAATGAGCCTGTGGTATCATCGACGATATGCCCGTCCTGCAAACGAATAATGCGGTCGGCATAAAAAGCGGCGAGATCCTCCTCGTGCGTGACGACCACCACCAAGCAGTGTTTGCTGATGCCTTTGAGCAATTCCATAACGGCTATGGTATTGGTATCATCCAAGTTGCCGGTAGGCTCGTCGGCAATGATCACTTTGGCGCCTTTGACGATTGCGCGGGCTATACCCACACGCTGTTGTTGGCCACCCGACAGCGAAGATGGATGGCGCAAGGCGTATTTGTCCATACCCACCAAGGACAGGGCGTACTTGATACGTTCGTCATAGGTATGCTCGTCAATGCCTGCCAATTTGAGAACTAACTCGAGGTTTTGATATACGGTAAGTTCGTCTATCAAGTTATAGTTTTGAAATACGTACCCAATGGCGCGATTGCGTAGTTTGTCCCATTGCTCGCATTGATAGCGCGAGATGGTTGTGCCGTCTATGGTGATTGAACCGCAGTCGGGTTTTTCCAAACCGCCCACGATGTTGAGCAAAGTGGTTTTGCCACAACCGGACTTGCCCACCAACATCACCAAACCTTGTTCGAGATCGAGGCTGACGTTTTGCACTGCTTTGATCTCGTTGG
>CAMPCZ010000121.1 GCA_946648015.1 uncultured Clostridia bacterium | reverse complement strand
ACGCCGTTAGCTACAAAAACACCGGCGCCGCCAAAAAAGACGTAGTTATTCGTACCAATGGCGGAACACTTACTATTGATGCAGAAAAAGACACAGTTAATCACTATGGTAATGGTCTGGTTCTTGATATCAAAGCAATTGCTGATTCTTCGTATCATGAATATGGATATTTTCCTTATGCAGACCTAAAAGCAGGTCGAATTGTTGTTGAAAATGGTGGTAAAATCGAAACAATTTCTACTTTAGATGCCAGCGAAACTGTATATATTGATGCAGTAAGTAATTTGTCTACTGAAACTATATTATCTAGTGGTTCAAATTTGGTAACAAATAATATTGCTACGGAAAATGTGGTTACAACAGCTAAAATTACGACAAAAAATGACCTAAGCAATGCTATAACAAATAATAGTAAAGTGATCGTTCTGGGATCTGATATTGATTTGGGAAATGAACAAATTTCGTTGGATCATTCCGTAGAAATTATTGGAGAAGGGCATACTCTTACAAGCACTCACAAACGTTTTATACAAATAACAACTTCTGATTTAGAAGTAAAGTTATCTTATCTTAATATGATTTCTGTTGGAGCCGAATATGATACAAGAGCTATTGCAATAAATTCTGCTGCCTCAAATGTGAATTTGGTTATTAACAATGTAAACATAGATTCTTATAACAATTTTAATGCTGTTCAAAATAAACATAATGGCGCAATAGTAACTTTAGGAAACAATCACAAAATCAATGTTTTTAATAGCAAAATTGTAATGCACCTAACAGCTGATGAAACTGGATATGAAGTCTTGGCAACGGCGAAATATGCAATTAAAATAAGCAGTAGCAATACAGTTTTGAATATGGAAAATACAATAATTGACGCACCTCAATGTGTATGCTTAGTAAATAATACAGGTAGCACAGTAAATGCAAAAAAATCTACTTTTTTAGGTAGAAACAATTATAATAGTGAGCCTGCAGATGGTGTTCTTTTCGAACAAGGATCATTTATTGCACCCGCTGTTTTTGAAAATTGTGATTTTGTTTCAGCCGTTGAAGGTGATTCAGATTATTGCCCTATTGCGGCAGGGACAGCACTTGGTTCAAATGAAGGAGCATATGTAATAATTAGAAATTGTCGTGTAGATGGAGTAAAGTTTACGGCTGATAATATATATATATCAACAGGTGCAAATCTAACATATGACATACAATAATTGTATAGTTTGTGTCACCGAAGATATACAAACATTCAGTAACCACAAACACACATTGCCCCAAAGCAAAACTAAATAGAAATATTTAGATAAAACAAAACCCTGCCGTCAGGTATGTCGCCAAGCAAGAAGACGGCGTCTATACCGTGGTGCGCAACCAATAATCATTCGCAACGGCAATCGCCGCCGTGTGGCGGCGCACAATCGAGGCCTGTCGGGCAACCCCCGACGGGCCTTTTTTTGTGTTGGCGGGGCGGACGTGGCGCAACTGCGCCTTGCAATCCGTGGCGCGGTGGTGTATACTATTGGTATGAAAGACGTACGTACGATATTGGTAACGGGCGGCGTGGGCTTTATAGGCAGCAATTTTGTGCGCTACCTATTGCAAAACTACCCCGATATGCGGGTGGTGGCGGTGGATTGCCTGACCTATGCCGCGCATTTGGAGTCGGTGCGCGATGCGCTTGCTTGCCCGCGCTTTGTGTTGGAGCGGGTGGACATCACCGACGCCGTGGCCATAGAGCGCGTTTTTGCCGACTATGCGCCCCAAGTCGTGGTCAATTTTGCTGCGGAGAGCCACGTGGATAGGTCTATCGAGCACCCCGACCTGTTTGTCAAAACCAACGTGTCGGGCACGGGCGTTTTGCTGTCGGCCGCTTGTCGTCACGGGGTGCGGCGCTACCACCAGATATCCACCGACGAGGTGTACGGCGATCTGCCCGTTGACTCCGACGACCGCTTTGGCGAAACGTCGCCTTTGCGCCCGTCTTCGCCCTATGCGGCCTCTAAGGCGGCGGCGGACCTATTGACGCTGTCCTACTACCGCACCTACGGTTTGCCCGTGAGCATTACGCGCGCTTCCAACAACTATGGGCCGTGCCAATATCCCGAAAAATTGATACCTTTGTGCATTTTGCACGCCTTGGCGGGCGAGCCGATACCCGTCTATGGCGACGGGCGCAACGTGCGCGATTGGCTGTGGGTAGAAGACCATTGCCGCGCGGTGGACTTGGTACTGCAAAAGGGCGCGGCGGGCGAAGTCTACAACGTGGGCGGCGACTCGGAGCGCGACAACCTCGCTGTCGTGCGCTCGGTGCTACGCGCGCTGGGGCGGACGGACGACCTTATTCGACACGTTGCCGACCGCAAGGGGCACGATCGCCGCTACGGCTTGGACAGCGGCAAATTGCACGCCTTGGGGTGGCGCCCCACGGTGGGGTTTGACCAAGGCCTTGCCAATACCGTGCGCTGGTATTTGCAAAATCGGCAATGGTGGCAAAGTTTGCCTGCCGATAGATAAAAATAGGGGCTGTCGACGACAGCCCTTTATTTTTTATATAGGCCTCGTATTATAGGCCTCGAATGCCCACCTTTTGGACGTAGGGCGCCGCCGCTTGTTGCATTTGGCGCATCGTAGCCTCGTCTACGCCCTGCAATCCTTGTTGCAGGTTGCCGCCACGGTCGGCAAAGCATTGCAAATAGTAGCGCTTGGCGCCTTGTATGCGCCTGGCTATCTCGGCTATGCCGTCTACCGTGTGGTGCCCCGCCACCACCGTGGTGCGAAATTCATAATCGCATCGTCCCCCGAGCAGTATGCCGATAGAGCGATCGAGCGCGGCTTGGTCTACCGCTACGCCCGCCGTCTTGGGGTACAAGTCGGGCGTGTTTTTCACATCCATGGCCACGTAGTCCAGCATGCCCGCCTCTATGAGCCTTTCGAGCATGGTGGGGTTGGTGCCGTTGGTGTCCAGCTTGACGCGGTAGCCTACCTCGCGTATTTTGTGTATGAGCAGGGGCAGGTCGCGGTGCAACGTGGGTTCACCGCCCGTAATGCATACGGCGTCCACCAAGTTGCGCCGCGTGGTAAGGTACTCAAACAACGCCTCTTCGGGCAACGTTTCGCAGTCGGCTACGCCCGTTACCAAGGCCGCGTTGTGGCAAAACGGGCAGCGGAAGTTGCAGCCGCCCGTAAAGACGGTGCAGGCTACGTAGCCGTCATAGTCTACCAAAGAGTACTTTTCCATGCCGTATAGTTTCATATTCACCTCTTGCAAAAATAGTGGGGATATAGTACAATTATACATATTTGCGTGGCGCTTGGCAAGGGTGCCGAGGAGGTAGGTATGCAAGATTTTCCCGCATTTGCCCGCATGGCCGGGTTTGGCGAGGAGGAGTGGCGGCTGGCGCTGTCCGTGTGGCAGGCGCGGTCGCTTCGGGTCCCCTCGGGCGAGGCCTTTGTGCGCCAAGGGCAACCCGTGCGCGATATCTACGTTTTGCTCGATGGCATGGTGCACGTGCTGGTGGACGACTATTGGGGCAATCGCTCGGTGCTGTCGGTGGTGGAGGAGGGACGCATATTCGGCGCCGCCTACGCCTTTGCGGGGGTGGAAGTCTACCCCATATCCGCTTTGGCGGTGGGGGACGCCATCGTGGTGGCGGTGCCGGTGGCGGCGTTTTTGGCCTCGGCAGATACGCACCCAACGTTGTACGCCAAGGCGCAGTCCGCCTTTTTGCACGCGCTGGCCGAGCGGTCGGTTTCGCTGATACACACCATCGAACAAGTCAAACAACGTACCTTGCGCCAAAAGATATTGGCCTACCTCAGCTATTGTGGCGCATTGGCGCGAAGCACCCGCTTTACGGTGCCCCTCAACCGACAGCAAATGGCCGACTATTTGGCCGCCGATCGCGCCAGTCTTTGTCGCGAATTGGCCAGGCTCCGCGACGAGGGGCTTATCGCCTATCACAAGAACGAGTTTAGGCTCTATTTGCGCAAAGAGCCTTGACATTGCCGCCGAAATCCTCTACAATTAAGGTATCAAAAACAACCAAAAAGGAGATATAGTTATGAAGAAATGGAGATGTACCGTTTGTGGTGAAATCGTCGAGTCCGATACTCGTCCCGAGCAATGCCCCCGTTGCAAAGTGCCCGGTGAAAAATTCGTCGAGGTAGTGGAAGAAGAGCTTTCTTGGGCCGCCGAGCACGTGTTGGGCGTGGCCAAGGGCGTGGATAAAGAGATCGTAGACGGTCTGCGAGCCAATTTCGAGGGCGAGTGCAGCGAGGTGGGTATGTATTTGGCCATGGCCAGAGTCGCCTACCGCGAGGGTTATGCCGAGATCGGCGCCTATTGGGAGAAGGCCGCCTTCGAAGAGGCTGAGCACGCCAGCAAATTTGCCGAGATGTTGGGCGAAGTGTTGACCGACAGCACCAAAAAGAATTTGGAGATGCGCGTCGCAGCCGAGAACGGTGCCACCGCCGGCAAGACCGCCTTGGCCAAACGCGCCAAAGAGTTGGGCTTGGACGCCATTCACGACACCGTGCACGAGATGGCCCGCGACGAAGCCCGCCACGGCAAAGCGTTCAAGGGCTTGCTCGATAGATATTTCGGCAA
>CAMPCZ010000120.1 GCA_946648015.1 uncultured Clostridia bacterium | reverse complement strand
GCCCGCCGTTATCGAGCGGAAGTTGTAGGAAGCGTTGGTGATCTCGGTGCTACCGCTGACAATGCCTTTGGTGGCGAAGTTGTTGGTGCCGATGTTCAACTTGATCTTTTCACCGTTTTGTATGCCCGACACGGTGGCGGTACGGCCGTGCGCCGCGCCGTCGAACACGGCGGTGTTGCCAGTGTCGGTGGTACCCCAACTAATGGATATGTTGCGAGGACTGACGGTGAAATCGTCCGAATCGGAGGCCATAGTGTAGTTGTCGTTGGCAGCGAAAGTATTGATATCTTCCGAGAGGGCTACGCCCACGTCGTACACACCCGCTTTGACGGTGCTGAATTGCACCGTAAACACACCCGTACCCGCCGAGGTGACCACACCCGAGGTGGTATAGGCAGTGCCGGTGACGGCGGCGGTGCCGCCCGAAGTGAAGCGGAAGCCCGTATTGGCAAGGGTGGTACCGGTAGCCACGTCCTTGGCGCCAAAGGTGAGAATGTAGCCGATGTCGTCGTACACGCCGTTCTGGTCGGCGCAAATACCCGAAATGCTGATGGTGGCCACTTGTTGCGCCGCGCCCGTGTAGGTGCGCGTGTCTACCACGCTGATACCCAAGGTAAGGGTACGCGCGCTGATTTGCCAATCTTTGATGATGGTAGAATCGTTGGGCAACTTGTAGTCGTTGTTGGGGTTGGACGAGAAGCCGGTAACGCGGGCTTGGTAGTTGCCTTTCTTGATACCGGTGTTGCCCGTAAGGGTAAGGGTGACCACGTCGGAGCCGCAAGCATTGGTAACGTTGGCGAATATCTCGCGCGTGGTGCCCGTGTAGGGCGAGTACGGCGTGGTGAAATCACCCGACCAAGTATCCAACTCATCGGTGGTCCACTCGATACTAACGGTGCGCTGTCCAATCTCGAAACTATCGTCGGTAGAGGTGGGATAGGTGTAGTTGGTGCTGCTGATACCCGTATAGAAATCGCCCGATTTGGTCTTGTCAAATGCTACGGAATAGGTACCGTAGTGGGTGGCCTTGAAGGTTTGTGTCGCCGACGTGGTCACCGATAGCGACCTCGAACCGTTTGCAGGCGTAACGCCCGCGGTATTCGAGCAGGTATAGGTATAGGCCAAAGTGATGGTTTGGCCGCTGACCACGTTGCCGATGGCAAGAGACAAGCCCGTCTGTTGCGCACCGTTGTACGATAGGCCGGTGTAGGCGGTGTACTTCATCGTGATGGCGCGCGGGTTGATGGTATAACTATCCGAATTGGACTCGCTAATGGCGTAGTTGACGGCATATTTGGTATAGCTCGCGCCAGTGCCGCCCACGTGCGTAACGCTGACGGTACCCAAGCTGTAGGCCGCCACGCGGTTGGACACCACGCGTACGTCGGTCGCACGGAAGTTGAAGCTCTCGTTGGTGACCCCGGTCTTGGTAGTGGTAACGTCGCCGGCATACAGATCGTGGGCGATGCTCAACACCACCTTGCCTTGGTCGGCGGCGGCAATGCCCGACACCGACATGGTGATGCCCTGTGCCGCACCGGTGTAGGTGGCGCTGTTGTTGGAGCCGGAGTAGGAGATGGAGATACTGCCCTGCGCCACCGTGATGGTAAGGCTCAAGGTGCCCGACGTGCCCACGTAGTAGTTGGTGTTGGCCGAAGTCAGGGTGATGGTGTACTTACCCACGTCTTTCACTGTAAAGGTGATATTACGCGAGGTGCTGCCCGAGGCCGTCGAAATCTTGTTGGTCGACACGGCGGGCGTCGTGCTGTAGGTAACGTCGCTGAGGGTGAGCGTATTGCCGGCAATGTTGTTGGTGCCATAACTCACGGAGTGATTGAGGGCAAACGTATCGCCCGACACCACGTCGCTGAGGGTAAGCACGGCGTTTTGCGAGCCGCCGTTATAGGTCAAAGCAGTGGCCAGCGAGGTGCCGAAGGCGGCGCCCACGTCGCGCTTGTTGATCGTATAGAGAGTATTGGCATAGCCGGTGCCCAAAGCCGTAGTCAACGTGTAGTTGGTAGTCTTGCCTTGCCCGCCCTTGATGGAGGTGAGCACTACCGCCGTCACCGAATAGGCCGCTACGGCGCCGTCGACGATGCGCACGTTCTTGGCGGTAAACGTATAGCCGCTAGAGGTATTGTTGCCCACACCCGACGCATTGTAGAGGGTGTTGTTGCTGTAGCTGGTGGTAGGCGTAAGTTCTGCCTTCTCATTGTTTTCCAAGCCGGACACCTTGACCGTTACGCCATGGTTGCCTCCGTCGTACTCGGCACTGCCGCCGCCGCCCGTCCAAGACAGAGTAATGGTGGCTTTGGTGATAGTATATTGCGTATCCGCGCCCAAATTGGCGGTGAGATCGTAGTTGGCCGAGGTCGCCGTGCCGCCCGATGTGATGCTCACGGCAGTGACTGCGTAGGCCGCTACGGCGCTGTTGACTATGCGCACGTTGGTGGAGCGGAATTCGTAGTTGCCGTTGGCCACGCCCACAGCATTGTAGAGGGTGTTGCTGTCGTAGCTGGAGGTAATGGACAAAGCAACTTTTTCGCCGTTTTGCAAGCCCGACACGGCTACGTTGACGCCGTAAACGCTACCGTTGTAACGGTGGCTGCCCGTGCCCGACCAAGTGAGGGTGATAGTGGCTTTGCCAATGGTCAATTTGCAATTGGCGTTCGACACGTTGGCGGTAAAGGTATAGTTATCCTTGGAGGCTTGCCCGCCCTTGATGGACGAGAGGGTAACGGCCGTCACGTTGTAGGTGCCCGCATTGGTGGCCGAGAAGGTATACGCACCGTTGGCCACGCCGTCCGAATTGACCAACGTGTTGGTGGTATAGCCCGAGGTAGTGGCCGCAAACTCGGCCTTTTCGATACCTTTCAATCCCGCCACGGTGGCCGTCACGTTTTGCACAACGCCGGTATACGTGGTGGAACCTGCGCCCGACCAAGTGAGCGTGATAGGTGCCTTGCCTATGGCATATTGGCAGTTGGCGTCCGACACGTTGGCGGTCAGCGTGTAGTTAGCGGCATTGTTTTGCCCGCCCTTGATGGACGAGAGGGTAACGGCCGTCACGTTGTAGGTGCCCGCATTGGTGGCCGAGTATTCGTACGTGCCGTTGGCCACACCGTTTGAAACGTCTACCAACGTGTTGGTAACGTAGGTATCGGTGGACGCAAACACGGCTTTTTCGCTACCGACCAAGCCTGCCACCACCACGCTTACGCCCTGAGCGGACGAACTATAGGTGTGCGTACCCGAGGCACCCGACCAAGTGAGGGTAATTCCTTTTTGGTTGATGACGTATTTGGTATTGGCGTTCGAAGTGCCGAAGTTGGTAGTGACGGTATAGTTATCTTTGGAAGCCTGCCCGCCCTTGACGCTTTCCACCGACACGGCGCTCACGGTATAGGTACCCGCGTTGCGCGCTCGGAAGGTGTAGCCCGAGGCGTTGCCTACGCCCGTAGTGGTGTTGCGCAAGCTGTTGGAGGCATAGCCGCTGCTAACGGTAAACACGGCCTTCTCGTCGCCGACCAAGCCCGCCACTTGCACGTTGACGCCGTGCTCGGCGCCGTCGTAGGTGGTAGTATTGCTACCCGACCAAGTGAGGGTGATCGCCTTGGGGTTGATGACGTATTTGCAATTGGCGTCCGACACGTTGGCCGCAAAGGTGTAGTTGCCTTTGGAGGCTTGCCCGCCCGCGATAGAGGACAGGGTTAACGAGGTCACGTTGTAGGTGCCCGCGTTGGTGGCGCGCAAGTTGTAGCTGCCGTTAGCCACGCCGCCGGCCGTTACCAAGGCATTGGTGGCGTAGTCCGCGGTGGCCTCAAACACAGCCTTTTCACCGTTTTGCAATCCCGACACGGTAGCCGTTACACCGTGTGCCGAGCCGTCGTATGTAGTGCTGCCGGCGCCCGTCCAACTGATGGAAATGGCGGCAGCAGTGATTGTATACTGACAATTGGACGTAGACACGTTATTGGTAAACGTGTAGTTGTCCTTGGAGGCCTGCCCGCCCTTGATGGACGAGAGCGTCAGCGCCGTCACGTCGTAGGTGCCCACGTTGGTGGCAGTATAGGTATAGCTGCCGTTGGCTACGCCGTTGGTGCTATCCACAATGGTGGTAGAGCCGTACGTCTTGGTGGTGGTAAATACGGCCTTTTCGCCGTTTTGCAATCCCGCGACGGTGGCCGTGATGCCCTGCGGCAAGCCGGTGTAGGAGTTCGAGCCGGCGCCCGACCAAGTGACCGTGAGGCCTCTCTTGTTGATGATCGTCTTGGTGTTGGCGGCCGACGTGCCGAGATTGGCCACCAATGTATAGTTGTTGGGGTTGGCCGTACCCGACACCGCCGAAGTGGCGATGGACACCGACGTAACGGTGTAGGTACCCGCATTGATGGAGCGGAAGGTATAGCCCGTGGCATTGCCCACACCCGTGGATGTATTGCGCAACGAGTTCTCGGCATACAATGTGCCCGTGCTGGACACGGCAAACACGGCTTTTTCGCTATTCACCAAGCCCGACACCTGCACGTTGACGCCGTGTTTGTCGCCATCATAGGTAGCACTGCCGGTGCCCGACCAAGTGAGGGTGACGGTGGCTTTGCCTATGGTAGCGTTGGCGTTGGCCTTGCTGGAGGCGTAGCCCGTAGAGCCGGACGCCAACGAATAGT
>CAMPCZ010000119.1 GCA_946648015.1 uncultured Clostridia bacterium | reverse complement strand
ACGGCGTTTAGTCGCGCCGACATACAACAAGAATTGTCCGAGAATCCCGAAATCGAGCGCAAAAGATTGGAGTCGATGCGCCTATTGGGACTAATAACTGCCGACGATGAAGATGAGGCGGAAACAGTCGACGAGCAGTCAGCGCAAGAGCAAGCAATAGAAACGCCGATAGAAGCGCCAGTGGTAGAGGCACCGATACGCTACTCAGCGGTAATGACGCCGCAAAATGACCTGGAATTCTATTTGGCCGAAGCCGAAAAAGAAAAACGCATATCGTATAAAGCCAAATTGCACGATAATTTCAGTTTTGTCGCCGCCCCCAAAGAGGAAAGCGTAGACGACAAAATTACAATGAAAGAGTGCGCCAGTATGTCCGATTTTCGCGAAGAAATGCGCAAAAAAGGATATGACGTAAGGCAATATGTGGTGCAACACACGGTGCAATACTACTCGCAAAAATATATACGAGTCAACAGCATCAAATTTGCCACTTCGTGCATAGTCTACTTGTTGGCGGTAGCCTTGGTACTTGTCGGATATTTTGTTTGCGACCGCTATGCCGGATTGGGTTACGTCCCCTACATAGCCACGGCCGTAGGTCTATTGATCGTGCCGGGGTTCTACGGGGTGCGTTATTTGGCTTTCAAAGACAAGCATACGCCGGCCAATTTTTCATTCAAATTATCGTTGGCCACGTCGTTTATGGCGGCCATAATACTTATGATGATCTTTTTGCTGGTGGCGTTTTTCTACCCCAAGTCGGGCGCCAACATCAGCGAGATCAACACACTGGTAGCGCCTGTGTTTTACCCCGCGGCAATGTTGATGTTGCTACCGGCCTCGGTATTGGTATATGCTCTCCTCTACCGCACACGCAATTTTTACGTTATCTAAGGCAAAAAAAACGGCTACCTCGGTAGCCGTTTTTTTTGTAAATCATCAAATTTCTTTTCTATTCCAAAGTGCGTGCGACAACGTAGTTTCATCGGCATACTCGATTTCACTGCCGGCGGGTATACCCATTGCAAGCCGGGTAACTTTTACGCCCAATGGTTTGAGTAGACGACCTATATACAACGCCGTAGCGTTGCCCTCTACGCTGGGATTGGTTGCCACGATGACTTCTTCAACCCCGTCTAATCTATCCAACAACGATGCGATATTGATGTCGTCCGCGCCAATGCCTTTCATTGGTTGCAACAATCCGTGCAATACGTGATATACGCCGTGAAACTCATTTAGTTTTTCGAAGGCAACGATATCTTTGGGCTCGCTGACAACGCATATTATATTGCTATGTCTATTGGCGCATATATCGCACACGTCGCCATCGGTGTAGTTGCCGCATATACGACAAAAATGCACGTGCTGTTTGGCAGCAACCATTGCCGCGGCAAACTGCTCCACGTCGGCACTTGGCATATCAATGACGGCATAAGCGTAGCGTGTAGCGCTCTTTTTGCCAACGCCCGGCAATTTGGTAAATTGTGCCACCAACGCGTCGATGGTTTCGGATTGATTCATTACAGCAAACCGCCGCCCAACATGCTGGCATAGGGCCCCATTACACGTGCGGTCTCCTCATCTATTTTGGCACAAACGTCTTGCAATGCGGCCGTCACCAAGTCCTCGAGCATTTCGATATCGTCAACGTCCACTGCCTCGGGTTTGATAGATACGGAAACAATATTTTTGTCGCCGGTCATCACCACTTTGACGAGCTCGCCACCGCCGTTGCCCTCAAATTCGGTATTGTGCAAATTCTCTTGCGCATGTTGCATTTCCTCTTGAATCTTTTGCGCTTGACGAAGCATATTTTGCATATTGCCGCCGCCAAAACCGCCGCCGTTAAATCTTGCCATGTTATCCTCCTTTTTTTGTCACTTTACCCGCACCGACGATGCTCATAAGATTGGACAATCCGTTTTCGTCTTTCGCTTTCGGCGGTGTGTGCTTAAATATCAATTTATAGGCTTTTCCCATCAAATTTTGGGTGAGTTCCTCCAACAAATCACGCGACTTTTCGCAATAGGATACGTCGTTTGCGTCCGCTACGTTGTAGGTTATCTCATTATCTTTGATAACGACGTAGGTATTATCTACAATGGACTGCAACAACAAAAATTTGCGCTCGCGCAAAGCGGCAATTAAATTGCCACGATATTTGGTGGCCTGTGCCTTGGCGGACATATAGTCGTTGGGCGTAGTGCGTATCGGCTCCTCGCGTTCCTCGTCGTCCCCGAAAGGATTATCCACGGCAGTCATACCACCTGTATCCAGCGGCGCATCCGTTGCGGCGTCATTTGGCTGTTCCGACGGCATAGAGGCGACAGGAGCGGCCACTTGTACCACGGGTACACCCTCGGCCAGTTTGCGCTTACATTGATCGACTTCTCGTTCCAATCCGCCAATACGAGCCGAAAGATCGGCCAACGCTAATCCGCTATACGTTGCGGTTCGCGCTATGGCACACTCCAGTACGGTACGCGGCGTAGAAGCCAAACGCATATTGCCGTCCAGCCCCGAAAAGATATCCAGCGCACGCACCAGAGTGGCGCTATCCACCTCGGCCGCAATAGTCTTTGCTTGAGCGTAGGCGGCCTCGGGCATTCGCAAATACTCATTGGCATTGGCGTCGCTCTTGACGATGAGCAAATCGCGCACATAGCGCGTGATATCTTTGGTCAACACGGAGATGCTCTTGCCGAGCGACACACTCTTCTCTACGCTCGACAGTGCTTTTGCCAGGTTGCCCGTCAATATGTCATAGACAAGTTCGGCTATCAGTTTGGGATCGTTGGCTCCCAATGCTACCAGCACTTGTTCGTAACTGACCTCGCCTTGCGCCGCAGACATACACGTATCGGCAACCGACAACGTATCGCGCACGCTACCGGCGCCGGCAGCGGCTATGGCCCACAATGCCTCTCGGTCGTACCGCACGCCCTCGCGATCGAATATGCTTCCGACGTGCGCGGCCAATACTTCCTGCGACACTTGGCGAAAATCGAAGCGCAAGCAGCGGGATAAAATAGTTTGCGGCAACTTTTGCACCTCGGTCGTAGCCAAAATAAATATGCAATAGGCCGGCGGCTCCTCCAACGTTTTGAGAAAAGCGTTGAAAGCGGTGGCGGACAACTGATGCACCTCGTCGATGATGTAAACTTTATATCGAAGCGCCTCGTCCGCAGGCGGATACTTGACACTCTCTCGCAATGCACGAATATCTTCTACCGAATTGTTGGAAGCGGCGTCCAACTCCACAAAGTCCATATTGGCCGCATTGGCCAAAGCCCTACAAGCCGCACATTCGCCACAGGGAGAGCCGTTTTGCGGATTTTGGCAATTTACTGCTTTGGCAAAAATGCGCGCGACGGAGGTTTTGCCCGTACCACGCGTGCCCGTAAACAAATAGGCATGAGCGATATTGCCGCTCGACACCATATTGCGCAACGTGCGCACGACCGATTCTTGCCCGATCACTTCCTCGAACGAAGAGGGTCTATATTTGCGATATAGAGATGCATAAGCCATAATGAAATTATACGACAATCGCCGCAAAAAGTAAATAGTTTCTAAAAGTCTTTGAGAAAATAATAGGTAATGCCCTTGAAAAATATTTTTTTGTATTATATAATGTTTTGTAGATTGTACAAGGAGAAGTCTTTATGGAAAAATTATGGCAGACCAAAGACGTTTTCAGCGTCAACACCCTTCAACGCAATTCGCTCACCCCTCCCCTCACCGCCGACGGCACACCCAACGTCGTTTCGCTCAACGGCGATTGGAAATTTCGCTTTTTCGAGTCGGTCAACGACTTCGCCGAGCAAATGTTTGCCGAAAACTTTGTCGCTGACGATTTGGATACCATCGAAGTACCAAGCGAATGGCAAATAAAGGGTTATGGTATTCCCATTTACACCAATTTGACTTATCCATATCCTATTTGCACCAAAATCGGCAAGATCCCCTCTATCGACGACTCTATCAACCCGTGCGGGTTCTATACGCGCACGTTTGAAGTCAGGGAAGATCGCGAGCAAGTTATATTGCGTTTCGACGGCATAGGCAGCTGCGGTATCGTCTATGTCAACGGCCAATTCGTCGGTTACAGCGAGGATACGTTCGACTACGTTGCATACGACGTGAGCGACAAGGTACGCACCGGCGAAAACCGCGTATCGGTATTGGTGGTGCAATTCTCAACAGGCTCTTATCTGGAGGATCAAGATATGTGGCGTTTGTCGGGTATTTTCCGCGACGTCAGCTTGCAATACGTATCCAAAACGCACTTTGTAGACGCCTATTTGCGCTCGGAACTGGCGCAAGATTTCCAATCGGGCACTTTCTTGGCCGATATCCAAATCGCCGCCCCCGAGGGCTCGAAATGTATATTGACTATACCCGATCTTAAAATCAAAATGGAGGCCCAAGCAAAAGATAGCGTCAGTTTTAGCCGTGAGGTCAAAGACGTCAAGTTGTGGAGCCACGAATACCCCAATCTCTACTCGGTGGAGATCGCGCTGGAAAAGGACGGCCAAATCGTAGACAAACGAATCATTCGCTTCGGCTTTCGCAAAGTGGACGTGCGAGTGGATGCCAAAACCGGCCAACCCTACGTTGCGCTCAACGGACAGTTGGTCAAAATATGCGGTGTCAACCGCCACGACTTCCACCCCGACTACGGCCATGCCGTGCCCCGAGATATCACCTACAAAGACCTCGTTTTGCTCAAGAGTAACAACGTAACCTCTATCCGCACCTGCCACTACCCCAACGCCGCGTTTTTCTATGAGATGTGCGACGA
>CAMPCZ010000118.1 GCA_946648015.1 uncultured Clostridia bacterium | reverse complement strand
CCAAACCGAATTCCAAGTATATTTGGTCTATGGCCTCGGCGAACGCAACAGTCGTATGATCGTGGGTATCCCCCTCTATATGCAAGCACCCGTAGTCGACTAAAAGCAATGACACAAAGCGCGGCGAAAGGCAACTTTCGCCGCGTATTTTGCGCTTATGAACCAAAATCGGACTTTACAACAACAGTCTTCGTCAACTCATACGCAAATCGTGGAAGGTAGCAATGCGGGCACGGTGTTGACCGTTACGCCCGCGGGCGCCGCTACGGTAGAAGCCGCAAGGTTTGCACCCGCCGCCCTCATGCTGGACGAGATCGTCGCCGAGCGCAAGGCCGCCTTGTCCCGCCCGGCCAAACCCGGTCGAAGCGCCATAGGCGCCTTCTTTTGGCGGCTGGGTCAACGGGTCAAACGGTTTTTTCAATACAACGTGGAGGGCAAAACCCCACGCGCGTGGGAATTGGACGTATTGCGCGGCATCGTTATGCTGTTCGTTACCCTAGATCATTGTATGTTCTTCGGGCAAAAAGAGGCGATACTGCCCGTACAAACCTCGTTCGGGCTGGCATTGCGCGACTTTGCGGCGCTCTATTGCGCCAGCGCTACGCGGCACGTGATGCAACCCTTCGGCTTGTGGTTTATAGCCCTATTGTCGGGTCTAAATTGTGCGTTTACGCGCAGTAAGGCATGGCGCGTGGTCAAGTTTTGGTGCTTCACCGCGATATTTATGGGGATATACGCCCTCTTGCACGTGGTATGGCCCGAACTCGTGACGGCGACCTTTATCTTCAACATCATTCACGTGTTGACTATCTGCTTTACCGTGTGGTGGCTATTAGACCTCATCAAAACACCCTATTGGGTGCGCGGATACTTGGGCGCGGCACTCATCATCGTAGGCATCACCTACTTCTATATGCACTACATACAGCAAAGTAGTTACGTGCAAAACGACTTTTTGGCATTAATGGTCTACAATACCCACGGCAACGAGTTGGCGCCCCAAAACTTCGAGCCGCTCCTGCCGCATTTGGGCTTTTTCTTGGTAGGCGGCGTATTGGGCAAGTTCCTCTACCCCGACCGCAAGACAAAGTGCAAAACGATCTATCCGCCCAAGGCACTATATCCTCTTTTGATGATGGGCAAACACTCGCTGCTTATCTACTTTGTGTTGCCCTTCGTTTTGTTGGGCATAGTGCGCGGTATCGTGGCTTTGGTCGCGCTGTTTGTATAGTGCGCACGCATTCGCCAACAGACGCTACAACAAAAAAAAGGTTTTACCGATGAAAGGTAAGACCTTTTTTTGTTGCGAACAGAAAAAACTATTTTTTGAGCGTTTCTATCAAGTCGTACAAACGCTGCAGATCGGTAAGGGAATAGTAGCGAATGGTCAAAGTGCCGCGATGCTCGTCGCCCTTGACCTTGACGGGCATTTGGATCACCCGCTCCATATCCTCGATAAAGCCGCGCATTTCTATGGACTGCGGCGCTTCTTTTGCGGCCTTGCCTTTTTTGGCAGAGGTGCTGTTGAGTCGGGCGATCTCCTCCGTAAGGGCGTGCACGCTCCAACGCTTCTCCACGCATTGATTGGCCATAACGATCACCTTTTTGGGATCCTGCACGGCCAAAAGGGCGCGCGCGTGGCCTTGGCTCAATTTGCCTTGTCGCACCAACTCCTGCACGTCCAAGGGCAAGGTGAGTATGCGCAACAAATTGCTGATGGCGGGGCGGGAACGCCCCAACGCCGCGGCCGCCTGCTCTTGGGTGAGATTGTGCACCTCGATAAGCGCTTGTATCGCCTGCGCCTCCTCGATGGGATTGAGGTTTTGGCGTTGCAAGTTTTCGACGATGGCTATCTCCCACAACTCGCGCTCGCCCGCTTTGATGACGATGGCGGGTATGCGCGTAAGCCCCGCTATGCGCGAGGCACGGTAGCGGGGCTCGCCCGCTATTATTTTGTAGCCCACGCCCGCTTTTACCACCAACACCGGCTCCAATACGCCGTGCGCTCGTATGCTGTCCGCCAACTCGACCAACCCCTTTTCGCCGAAAGTGGCGCGCGGTTGCGACGCATTGGGCACTATTTCGTCCATGCTGATATAGATCAATTCGTTGCTCATTGCAATACCAATATCGTTTGTGTTTCGCCCTCTTGGGCCACCGCGTAGACGTTGCCCTCGGCATTGTAGCCGACGGCGGTCATACTCTCCCACACGGCGGGCGCCACGATATCTCCTTTCCAATTTTTCAGGCCTATTTTGCCACCGTCGCGGTAGGCGTATATGCCGAAGTTGTGCCAATACTCGGGCGAAACGGGGTCTATGCGGGCAAGCACCTCGCCTGCGCCCGACAACACCACGTAGCCCGATGCGTCCAGCGCTACGCAGCGCCCCTCTCGGTAGGGCGACATATAGCGATATACAAAGTCCACTGCCACCTGCCCCTCGCTATCGAAAGCGCCGTAGTAGGCAACGCCGTCTTGCACGAAAGAGGCGACCAAGCGCCCCGACTGCCAACTCATAGTGGCATAGGTATGCGCCTTGTCCTGCCACACCAAATTGCCCGCGTAGTCGAATAGAGCCGCCGCGCCGCCGGCCGCTGCCGAGCCGACAAAACCCCGCTCCGCACGATAGAGAATGGCCGAAGCGGGTATGTTTTGCGGATAGCGCATCTGCAACGCCGCAGTGCCGTCCATCGCATAGTAGCGGTCGCCGTCGTGCACGCCGTAGGCATTACACTCGGCCACGACAGCCACGCTGTACCCCTCGCGAAGGTGCATCGTCTGCCATTCGTCGGGACTGAGCGCGGGTGTGTATTCGTTGTAGACAGACAGCAACACGTAGTCGAGTTGCACCGACGTCAGACGGTCGAGGTCGGCGTCGTACCACCATGCCTCTTGCCGCATAAACCGCGTGCCGTTATCCGTTTCTATATAGGTATAGTCGTCGGCTGTAGCAACCGACAAAGCCGTTATCAAAAACCGTCCGCCCATATAGGCCACCGAATAGCGCACGTCGGGCGCGGCAAAGCGGCGACGCACGATGTTGGGCCCGTCCCATATGGCAAAACTGCCCGAAGAGGCGTTGGCACTGAGAAAATAGTCGCCGCAAACCGACACCGCGTCGGCAGGCGTCAATATGCCCTCGCGGAACACCGCGGTACCCGTTTTGTCAAAGAGTTGGGCGTTTTGGTCGGTGTAGAGCATAAAGTAATCTTTGCCTACGGCGCCGGCACGGGCAGACGAGTCGTCCACGCCCACCAGCAAGGTACCCGCGGCATCGTAGACCTCGACCAAAAGGCTGTCGTCGGCGTAGTAGCGCCCCACGTAGAACGCACCCGTATACCCCAACTGCACGTAGCGCGCGGGCAGCACCTCAACACCATCTTTCACCACGCCGTAGAGGGTGGTATCGCCCACGGTGCGCCCGACCAGCGCGCCCATTTCGCCCCACTCGGCGGCAAGGCGCAGCCCCGCCGACAAGTCGTATTGGCGCTGCACGAAAGTAGGTAGCGTGGGCTCGGGTGCCTCGGCAATGGCCGCTTTGCCCGCTTCCACGCCAAAAGCGACCGTCCCGTGGGGACTGCACGCAATGGCGAAAACCGCTATGGATAGGAGCAAAACGAGCGCCGCAATTTTTCTCATACCGTTAGTATACCATATTTTGGAGTGTTGCACAATCTATTATTTGAACGAGTGCGCCTGTCGACCGGCGCAAAAGAGGCGTATTCCATTGCAATTTGCAAACGGTGATGGTATAATGATGGGGTGGAACGCGTCGTCAAGGCACATTGGAGCGCTATAGTGTTGCGCTCGCTATATGCGATAGGGTTGCTCGGTCTATCAGTCGGGCTGTGCTTTTTGACGCAACGTCTGTGGCAGATAGATTGGTACAAACTGTTTGTGCCCATAGCGGCTATCGTCGTGCTGGCCATGGCGGCCGGCGTAGTCAACCATTGCCGCACCCGCTTGGTGTACGCTCCCGACGACGAGGGCATACGCATAGTGGACGGCGTTTGGGGCAAACGCAGCCACGACTTCGCCTACGGACGGATAGAAAGTTATCGAACCCGCCCCTCTGCCTGGGACCGCCGCATGGGCGCACTGACCATCGTGTTGGAGGCATCCCACGGTGTGGGCAACCGCGAACAATACGAAATTTGCCTATCCAAGGCCGACGCCGAGGATCTGCTGGAAACGCTACACCGCCGCTTGTCGGCATAGTGGCGCCGAGGCAAACCATACTATACAACAAACGCAAGGAGAATACTATGAGCGATCAATGCAATCACGATTGTGAAAACTGCTCTTCCAAGTGCCCTTCCGGCATAGAAAAGGAGCAACCGCACGTCTTGTCCACCATAGACAAGGTGTATGCCGTAGTCAGCGGCAAAGGCGGCGTGGGCAAGTCGTTGGTGACGGGCCTCTTGGCCGTAGAAACGCAACGTAAAAATATGCGCGCCGCGGTGCTTGACGCCGACATTACGGGGCCTTCGATACCCAAAATGTTTGGCGCAACGGCGCAAGCGATGAGCACCGAGGACGGCATCTTGCCCGTAATGAGCAAGGGCGGCGTGCAGATCATCAGCATCAACAATATGCTGGAAAACGAGACCGACCCCGTTATTTGGCGTGGGCCCATGATAGCGGGCGTAGTCAAACAGTTTTGGACGGACGTCATTTGGCAAGACGTGGACTATATGTTTGTGGATATGCCTCCCGGCACGGGCGACGTACCCCTCACCGTAATGCAAAGCCTGCCCATCAACGGCATCATCGTGGTAACCAGCCCCCAAGAATTGGTGGGCATGATCGTGCAAAAAGCCGTGAAAATGGCCGAAGCGATGCACGTACCCGTGGTAGGTTTGGTGGAAAATATGAGTTATTTCGAGTGCCCCGATTGCGGCAAGCGGCACGCC
>CAMPCZ010000117.1 GCA_946648015.1 uncultured Clostridia bacterium | reverse complement strand
GGGGCGCGATAGGCAAAGGGGGTTGAAACGCGTCGGCAAAAGATGTATAATGTATGTTGTGGACGAAATGCAGCCGCAACGGCTTGCGTTGATGCAAAAGGAAAGGGTGCCGGTATGGAAAACGCTATTTCGATAGGTTACGATGGTTATAAAAAGGTGCGGGTGGATTTTGATGACGACGAGAGTATACGCCGTGCCGTCAAGGCCACACGACTTCGTTATATACGCACGCCTGCTTTGCAGACGCTTTCGCAAACGTTGGGGGTACCGCTGGTTGGGTACGCGAATGCCGACGGATTGGATATCAACAATGGGACGGCTTGCCGCTTGACGGGGGCCGGCTCTATCGGCTCGGATATGATTTTGTGCAAAACCGACCCGAACGGCGCTATTTTGCCGCTGGGGGAGGTTGAGTTGGAGCGCGTTTATACCTACATAACAACCGGTACGCTTATCGAGGACAGCACTAAGGTGTGCGCATTTTTTGCGGATAACCATATTTGCCCCATTTTGCCGCAGTATGTCGGGCCGCCGCAAGTATTGCGCGCCGCCGCATATCCGCGGTTGGTCGTGTTGGCATACGATTTGTGCAATGTCGACAGGGTAGACGCTATTGCCGAGGTGGTGCGCTATGAGTATGCGTTGCGCGAGGCATACGCCGAGAAGGGGGACGTATTCGTTGCCAAAGACGGTCGATTTGCGTTGCAATGCGGCATGATTGACGATAACACGGCCGCATTGGTATGCGTGCAGATGTTGGACGGTGCGTGCGAAGCGCCGAACGTAGTTGCCTTTGACAGCGTCAAAGAAGCCTATGGTAGAGGAGATCTTGTCATCGTAGAATCAGGGATACGCATTGTCTAAGACGCTTTGCGGGGCGGCGAAAGTAGTCGTAACTTCGTTGGCCGTATACAACGCCGATAATACCCTCGAGCGCTGCGCGAGTAGTCCCGGAGTGCCGCACGGCATCAAGTCTTGCAAGAAAACGATAGAAGTTGCAGTCGGATCTATGCTACAATAATAACGCGATCGCCTGATGCTACGCCTATCCGGGTGTGCGTTGCTATGAAGCGTCGTGCTTGGTTGCGGCGGCAACGTTGCGCCGCTGCCTATTTGGAGAGAACATACGATCGTTCGCTACCCATGGTAGCGTAATAGGATGAATTATGGAAATTGACGAAACTATGCCGAAAGAACAAATGGAAATTGACGAAACTTTGCCGAAAGAACAAACGGAATCAGCAAGCCAAGCGCTCCCAGACCAAGGCGCAGGGCGTGCGAGCGACGCCGCGGTCAATGCGGAAGCGTACGCGCAAACGGCCGCCGAAGAGACTGCCGAACCTGCGGCCGCTGCGGAGGAGAACGCGAGCGAGATAACGACCGACGTTGTGACCGAAGTGCCGATAGACGTCGCAGCGGGCGACGCGCCGACGACGGCCGATGGTAAACGCCGCAAAAGACGGCGCAAGCGCATAGACGAATACAGTTTGGACAACGACATTCGCTACCGAGGCCCATTGTCCTATAGGCATCTGCGCATGCTGGCGTGGTTTTTTCTTATCGTGGCGCAAATAGGCGTTTTGCTGTCGATAGCGGGCAAATTCGACGCGGGCTTTGCCGCCAAGGTCGGGCGCTGGCCGGACATACTCAAAACGGCGTCCGACATCATGATGCCCTTATTCCTCATCGCTACTTTTGCGACCATACTCAACGGATCGCGCAGTTTTAGGTCGATGTTGACGCTGTACGGCGTGGCCGCGGCGGGCTTTTACGCGCTGTTTGTTATATTCCACGAGCGCTACATTCCCATCGTCTTGGGCTGGGTGCTGGATATAGATAGAGCCGCCGCCGTGGCCATGGTGGACTCGTTGTTGGCAGCCATAGTCAAAAACGGCTATCTCAGCTTTAATATCTTCATCGACTTGTTTCTTTGCACCTTGCTCACTTTCTTTTTGGTGTACAATCCCAAAAAGGTGTTTACGGGCAAGAAGCTGATCATCTTCCGCCTGTTTTGTATTTTCCCCATCGCGTACGAGGTGGGCAGTTTTGTCATCAAATTGTTGGGCGCGCTCGGAAAGATGGCGGTATCGCCCTATTTGTTCCCGCTGCTTACCACCAAGCCGCCCATGACTTTTTTGGTGTTTGTGGCCATCGCGTTCTTTATCAAAGTGCGCGAGCGCATCTATCGCAAACGCGGCAAAACGCACGAGGAGTACCAGGAATTTCTCAAAACCAAAGCCAATTCGTGGCAATTCTCTAAGTATACCGCGCTTATGATGTTTGTGGCGGGCGTGCTGGATCTGGTGATCTACTTCGGGCTGACCATATTTATGACAATCAGCGTCGTCGGCGAAGGAAGCTCGGACGAGGCTGTTTTATCCGCCATCGAGACGGCGTTGAACGCTTTGCTCAAAACGGGCTTGGGCGGTAGCGCCGCTTTGATATTGGCGTCGCCTATCGTTACGCTGTTCTCGTATTCGCGCACCGTCAAAAAATCCACTATCGATATTCTACTGCCCATCATTGCCATCGTCGTGTTGGTGTTCGTCTATTTGGAAGCGTTGGTCATCGCCACGCGCATGGTGGGACCTTTTGCGGACTTCGTGTCCTCTCTCTTTGGGCAATGACGGGAGGCGCAGTGCTGCTCTTCGTATAGATTTGGTAAGGAGATAGAGCGATGTATCCGTTTGACAAAGCAAGTCTACTGCATGGCGTAGAAACGATGAATTCTTTTGGCTCGCGCACCACGGGCTCGTTGGGACACAAGCGCTTTGTGCAGTATATCAAGGACGAAATTGCGTCGATGGGGCTAGAGACGCATAGCGACAGCAAAACCTTCGATCGCTGGGAGGCCAAAAGCGCCACCTTGGTGATACACGCCAAGGACGGGGACGTGCCCGTGCACGTGAGTTCGCCCTTTCCGTATTCGGGCGAGACGGGCGAGGAGGGCATAACGGCTGTACCCGTGCTCAATCAATGGCGCTATCTCAACTTTGTTTCGGCCATCGACAAGATAGCGGTCGTCAAGGTCAAAGACCTCGGCAACATCTATTCGGGCGTGGCATTCGATCGCAAGCGCGCTTTGCCCGAGGACTTGCACGTGCAACGCTATTACAAGGGCCCCGTGGCGACCTCGTTTATTCGTTCTCCCTTTTTGGAAGTGGCCAAGGCGCAGGGCGTAAAGGCGATGATCTGCGTGTGGGAAGGTATGAGCGACGCCATGGTAGAGGGGCAATACCTCAACTTTATTTTGGACTATCAGGGCATACCGGCCGTGTGGGTGAACGCCACCGACGGCGAGCGCGTGTTGTCCGCTTGCCGCGCCAAAGAGCCCATAACGCTTACCCTGCTTGCCGACAGAGAAAAGGACGCCGTCGGCGAGTCGGTGTACGCCATGATCAAGGGCACCGAGACCGAGCGCGAGACGATCATCGTCAATACGCACACGGACGGTGTGAATTGCGTGGAAGAAAACGGCCCTGTGGCTATGCTGGGAATGATGCGCTATTTTGTGGAGCACCCGCCCAGGCGTACTATGATATTTGCCTTTGTCGCCGGGCATTTTCGCTTGCCGCATTTCAAAAAACCGGGCGCCATCAGCGACCAAGCCAGCTCATTGTGGCTACACGATCACAAGGAGTTGTGGGACGGCAAACGCGGCCACGCCAAGGCGGTGGCGGCCCTGACCGTAGAGCATTTGGGGTGCACCGAATGGAAGGACGTGGACGGCGTATATCGGCAGACAGACCCCATTGAAGTAGAGGTGGTGTATACGGGCAACAAACGTATGGACGATATCTATTTCGCCAGCATAGAGGGGCGCACAAAAGTGCGCACTATCACCTTGCGCGGGCACAACTTTTTGCATTTTGGGGAGGGACAGCCCTTCTTTAACGTGGGCGTGCCGACCATAGCGTTGGTGACCAGCCCCGACTATTTGTGCGTGGAGAGCGAGGGGCACGAGATGGACAAATTCGACCCCGAACTGATGTATCAGCAAACGGTGTCTTTCGTCAAAATGGCGCAAATCATAGACCAAACCGAAGCCAAAGACTTGGGGCGAGCCGACCCCTATAGCATAGGCATAAGCAAAGTGTAAAGGAGGAAATATGAATGCCGAGTATCAACCTCTGTTGACCCCGTGGAAAATAGGCAACGTAGAGATCAAAAACCGCATAGTGCTCACCTCTATGGGTGGCACCAACCTTTTGGGTTGGATGGAGAAGCACCACTTCGACCAAGCGGGCGCGCGCTTTATATTGGAGGTGGCGCGCAACAACGCGGGCTTGGTTTTGCCCGGTTGCCAGCCCGTGTACAACCCGATGTTTGGACAATGGCTGCACAAAAACAAAAAGATGTATAGGGATCTGGCCAAGTGGATGCCCGAGTTGCACGCCACGGGCGCCAAACTCTTCGTGCAACTGACGGCGGGTTTTGGTCGCAGTTTTACCGTGTCGCCTATGATGGAAAAGTTGTATGCCAACAAAGCGTTGCGCACGCTGGCCAAACCCGTGATGGATCTGGATCGCATCACGGCCTCCGCTTCGCCCTCGCCCAACCGCTGGTCGGACGTGATTCCCTCGCGGGAGATGACGGTGGAGGAGATACAAGAGATCATAGATTCCTTTGCCAAATGCAGTCGCCTGCTACAAAAGGCGGGTGTGGACGGGGTGGAAGTGCATGCCGTGCACGAAGGCTATTTGCTGGACCAATTCACCCTGAAATACGTCAACAAGCGCACCGACGCCTATGGCGGCGATATAGAGGGGCGCTATCGCTTCGCGGCCGAAATCGTCAAAGCCATCAAAAAAGAGTGCGGCGCCGACTTCCCCGTGTCGTTGCGCTATTCGGTGGTGTCCAAAACCAAAGGGATGCGCCAAGGCGCGTTGCCCGGCGAGCAATACCAAGAGGTGGGGCGCGATATGCAAGAGTCCGAGATAGCCGCCAAATTTTTGCAGGACGCCGGGTACGATATGCTCAACTGCGACAACGGCACCTACGACGCC
>CAMPCZ010000116.1 GCA_946648015.1 uncultured Clostridia bacterium | reverse complement strand
TCAACCTGCTACAGGAGTAGAACGCACTCCCACCTATAGAGGTCACGCTGTCGGGAATGGTGATAGAGGTCAACCCGCTACAGCCATAGAACGCATATTTCCCGATAGATTTTACGCCCTTGGGGATAGTGATAGAGGTCAACCTGCTACAGCCATAGAACGCACCATAGCGGATACTTCCACCCGATACTGTGACTGAGCGCAAAGTAGCGGGGATGTAGTATTTGGCAGAGGCAGAGGCACTGTAGTATTGGTCGGTCTCTATTGCGTCGGTATAGGCATAGGGTCCAAAGATAAAACCAAACAAGGTAGAGGGGCCGGCCTCGGTCGCCGTGGCGCTATACCCCACGAAGGGGATGGTGAGCGTGGTAAGGCCACTACAACCAAACAGTGCCGCCGAGTTGATGGTGGTCACACTGTCGGGTATGGTAAGGGCTTTCAGGTGGGTGAGATTGGCAAAGGCCAGTTCGCCGATCTCGGTAACGGCCAGGCCATCGTAGGTGGCGGGGATAACCAACTCGAAATCGGTAGTCGTGTCGAAATCCTCGGACAAGCCCAATATTGTGTAGCCGGTATCGTTTGGCTCCACAAGGTAGTCGGTGGCGGTACGCACCCATTGGGCATATACGTCGATATCACGGGCGGGCATCGTAGAATAGCCCATGGGTTCGGTCAATTGGTCATCCAAATACCAACCTTTGAATATGTGCCCATCGTACGTGGGCACAGGCAGAGCCAGCGCCGTATCGTAGTCCAGGGTGATGGCATCTATCGCCGTGCCGCCGTTGGTATGGTAGGTGACGGTGTACCGGTTGGGGGTATATTTCGCATAGACCTCCAGTGCGCCATGCGAACCTAGGCTTATCGTCTCTATCGCATTGGCATATCCATCGTCGGTATACCAGCCCGCAAAGGTGTAGCCCGTTTTGGTGGCTGCGTCCAAGTCGACGGCGTCCTCGACCGTATAGGTCGCGGGGTTGGCGCCATTGGTGCCGCCATCCAAATGATAGGTGATGGCAAAGCGATCCGCTTGCCATACCGCGTACAAGGTCGTGTCGTGCGGCAACATGGCAAATACACCTTCGTCTTGATACAAGGCAGAGCCATCCGCCGATAGGGCCCAGCCTACAAATGTATAGTAGGTACGCGCATACGCGCCTGCGGGCAAAGTGAGCACCTGGTCGGTTTGCAGATTTTGGCCATCCATCTCGCCCGAGGTGGCGTTGTTGCCATCGAAGGTCAGCACATAGGTGTTGGCGCTCCACACGGCATAGAGGGTATAATCGCTTTGCGTCCCCATGGTGTAGTCGGCCTCATCCGGGTAGGCGACGTCCCCATCGGCGGTGGCGGCCCAACCTTGGAATTGGTAGCCGGCGCGCTCATAGAGGTTTTGGTGTAGCGACACCGTACTGTTGGTGGCTATGATTTGGGCATCCATGTCGCCCGCGGTAGCGCCGTTGGCCTCGAAATGCAGGTTGTTGTCGTTGGGCGTCCATATCGCCGTGATGGTGGCAGATGCGGTGACGACCAGCGTCTTGTCCCATACGTAGGTGTAGCCCGCTTTGGCCAAAGTAGGTGCGACGGCAGCGGCTTGGTATTTGATGGTTTGGGTATCGGCGCCATTGAGCAAGTCGCCGCCATTGGCGTCGAATGTGACGGTATAGGTCTTGCGCTTGTAGTAGCGACGCAGCACCAGCGAGCCATCACCAACGACAGCGCCCATAATGCTGTTGTTCGTGTTGCTACTGTCGTAGGTAAAGCCCGTATAGGTCTTCGCTTTTGCAATCACGGTCGACTCGGTCGTGCCCGTTTCGGTAGTCTGCTCGAACAAGGTGTAGCCGTCGTCCTCCACGTTCTCTTGATAGTATTGGGTGGTATAGGCGGCTGTACCGCAACTCCAACGCGCATACACCACATAGTCTATGTAACTATTGGGAGCGGTTTGGGTTGTCTGGCTGTCCTGGGCAAAGGCGGGGTCGGTATACCAACCTTGGAAGATATACCCCGCGCGTACGGCATCGGGCAAAACTTTCGCTTCATCGTATTGGTAGGTGTCGTCTTGCGGTTCGGTACCGCCATTGAGGTTGTACTGTATGGCGTAGCGCCTTGGCGTTTCGGTATAGTACGCGTATACCGTCCTATCGCAATCTATGTACGTCAAATCGGCCTCTTCACTACTGCTCGGCTCGGCCACCCAATGGGAGAACGAATAGATTGTCGTTGCAGAAGAAGCACGTATAGGCGTTGACGCAGGATATGACGCTACCCCTTGATAGGTAACTTGAATAGTGGTCAGCGTGGCGCCATCGAAATCCCTATAAGTGATTGTGTATTCTATCGGAGTCCAAACAGCAACCACTGTTACGTTCTTTGCCAATTTGGTATTGATGGTTGTTACCGCATTACCATCGATTTGCCAAACATAATTGTAGTGATCTCGGCTCGGCGCATAAAGAGTTATATTGCTATCTTCGACGGTGTAAGTAGTTTTATTATTGTTAGCATTATTCGTTCCGTCGTTCAAAACATAGGTTATCGTGTATGTCTTCAATTCCCAATTGGCAGTGTAATTCTTGTTGCCTACGGATCCTTTCGTTATGGTTACGTTCTTTTGTGGCGTCGTACCATTGGACCCCGTCCACCCCAAGAACTCATAGCCCGTTTTGGTCGGAGCAGTTAGTGTAAATGCTACTGTTTCTACGGTATACGAGGTTGGATTACTTGCCGTACCGCCATTCAGTTTGTACGAAATGCTAAACGATTGCGCCGTCCAAGTCGCGTCTAGGACGATATCCGCGGCCAAATTACAATTGATCTTTGTGACGCTTTCGCCATTTAGTTTCCACCCCGCAAACGTATAGTTGTCTCGGGTAGGATTGTACAAGGTAATATCCGAATCGCCATATCTATAACTCGTTGCGTTGCGGGAGTCATTCGTGCCACCGTTTAGGTTGTAGGAAATTGAATATACCGCCGGTTGCCAGTTGGCGGTAAACTCATAGTTTTTGAACTCATTCGCATCGATTGTAATTGACTTGGTAGGAATAGGCGTATTAGTTCCCGTCCAACCAATAAAACAATACCCTTTCTTGGTGGGCTCTTCTAGACGGATTGACCCTGCGTCTATAGAATATGAGGTGGGGTTTTTGACATTATTGGTTCCACCATCAAGGTTATAGGTGATGGTTCTAGTTGCTTTTTTCCAACTGGCAACCAATGTTGTGTCCTTCGATATCGATGTGGTATTCCACTTGTCAAAATCGTAACCAACTTTTTCGGGCGGGAACAAAGAAAGAGAGCCTGCTTTGGAGGAGGTAGGATTGTTATAATAGTTAGTGCCGCCATTCAAGTCGTATTCTATGAAATAATAGCCAAAATCAGTAACCATTGCTGCGCTCCATTTCGCAACAAGCGAATAGTTGTGGCTGGGCATATTGAATGTATATACAGGGTCCAAAGACACCAGGTTGTTGTCAATATCAAACCATCCTAAGAATTGAGTGGTCGATTTGGTGTACGAACCAACAGTTACTCTTGCGTTATACAATATTTTGTCGCTATATGTCTTTGCGTAATAGTAAGTGGTATAATAGTTCATTGAACCAACTTCATACTGTGAATTACTAGCATCAGGAGGATTAATGGCTACGATACCGTTGTTTGATGAATTGCTCGCTATGCGAAGAGCATACTTGCCAACGTCAAATCTTGCTTCTACAACGCGGTCCGCATCTTCCATTTTATAGGAGTATTTTCTTGAATTGGAGATAATTTTATCGTTATAGTACCAGCCAGCAAATGTATATCCGTCGTTTGGATAGGCATATAAGTCTACATTCTCATAATAATAGTATTCACCGGCACCTACAACACTGCCTTGACCATCACCAATTTTATTGATGGTCAACTTGCATGTGTCTTTGAATGTGGCAACCAATGTCATATTATTAGTGGTGCTATATTGTCTAATGATTTGTCCAACATTAGAGATGATTAGTTCGTCGTTCAACGACCAACCGATAAACTTTCCGTTTTCTTTTGTTACATCAAAAAATAGATCTGTGGGTTTTAGTGAATTTGCAACTGTTATTGTAGCAGTGTAAGAATTAGACTTTCCTCCATTCAAAGCTATTTTTATTGTATATGTTTCGACGTGTTCAAATGTATTTGTCCCTTTCGCACCGCATTTGCAACTATAGAAGTATAGTGCGCCGGTTGTAGATGTAGCTTCGGCGTATAAATACTCCGACGATTCAACTTTTTGATCGTAAGTATGAGGCAAAAGATTGCCATATTCAAAAGTGCTTGTTCCTTTTGCGCCGCATTTGCAACTATGATAGTAGCGTGCTTTTTGGGTACACGTAGCGGCACTATAAGAATACTTGGAAGTTGCAACTTCTTTATCGTAGACGTGGGGTAATAATTGTCCAGATTCAAATGTTTTTGTCCCTTTTTCCCCACAGACACAACTATAATAGTATTTCGCCTTTTGCGTACAAGTAGCTTCGCTATAGAGATAAGTAGCTGTTGCAACTTGCTTATCAAAAGTATGTCCTTTTTCTGCGGTTTTTACGTTTTCTTTTGTTTGTACGGCGAATGCAGGATTTGTAAAACTAGCAGAGAATGAAGACATTTCGTCTTGGGTACACGTTTTTGGTTGCTTAATCGTTTTTATCGATTGAGACGTTTCTGTTTCTATGTGATTTCTATCGTTATTGCAAATCCTTGTAGCGGTGCAAGAAGTATTATTGGCACTCCAACTATATGAAGGTTCTCCATATGAATGTCCTAAGGCGTTGGTATAGTTGTCCTTATAAGTTTCCCCACACGAACACGTATACAACGTATATCCTTGCTCTGTACATGTGGGAACAACGATGTTTCCGTTGTCCCATATATGAGTATGTGGCAACGGGTCGGAGGTAGTTTCGGTTTTTGTAGCATTACAAACCGTGCAAATGTACGTGGTTTGCTCACCTTGTATTTCGGTAGCGTCCAGCGTGACCGTGCCACCATCCCAAGTGTGCTGTGCTTTATC
>CAMPCZ010000115.1 GCA_946648015.1 uncultured Clostridia bacterium | reverse complement strand
CAGTTACATCAACTTTGCCGACCCGGCCAAACCCGACGTGCACAAGCTCGACTTTCCCTTTGACGCGCGCATTATATTGGTCAATTCGGGCGGAGACCATTCCAAGCTGACCGATTGCTACACGGCCATTCGCACCGAAATGCAAGCGGTTGCCGCCGCTTTGGGCGGCGAAGTCTTGAACGATGTCGTCTACACCCCCGACTTGTTTGCCAAATGCCGCGCCCAAGGCCTGAGCGGCCGCGCCGTGCTTCGCGCATTACACTTCTTCGAGGAGCAAAACCGCGTGGACAACGCCGTACACGCCATCCAAGTGCAAGACGCTACCGAGTTTTATGACGCGCTCAATTCGTCCGGCGTCAGTTCCGCCTGCTATCTGCAAAACACTTGCGTACCCGGCGACGACCAACAACCCATCAACTTTGCGGTAGAATACTTGCGCGCATTGGGCGCCGAGGCTTGCCGCGTGCACGGCGGCGGATTTGCCGGCACCGTATTGGGTATTTTCCACAAGGACGAAGCATTGGCCGCAGACACTGCCCTTTGCGCTATGTACGGCAAAGAAAACGTATTCGACGTGCAAATTCGTCCCGACGGCGCCGTTGCCACGGGCATCCAACTATAAGGAGGCGTATATGCGCAATTTATCCCTGCTTACAGACCTATACGAGCTGACAATGATCTACGGCTACTACAAGTGCGGCACGCATCGTCGCACCAGCGTGTTCGATCTGTTTTTTCGCGGCACCACCGAGTTGAGTTATGCCGTAGCCTGCGGTCTGGAGCAAGCCGTCGACTACGTGCGCAATATCCATTTCGACGAGGCGGATATCGCCTATTTGCGCTCGCTCAACCTCTTTGACGAAGGTTTTTTGGCGGAGCTCGCGGCTTTTCGCTTTTCGGGCGACATCTACGCCGTGCCCGAGGGCAGCATCGTCTACCCGTATGAGCCCATTCTCACCGTCAAAGCGCCCATTTTCGAGGCGCAGTTGATGGAAACTACGCTTCTCACCATCATCAATCATCAAACGCTCATCGCTACCAAAGCCAGCAAGATAGTGGGGGCGACCGACGGCGCCGTAATGGAATTCGGCTTGCGCCGCGCCCAAGGCCCCGACGCGGGCATCTATGGCGCTCGCGCCGCTATGATCGCGGGCTGCGTCGGTACTTCCAACGTTTTGGCCGGTCAAATGTTCGGCGTACCCGTATCGGGCACGCACGCGCACAGTTGGGTCATGAGTTTCGACAGCGAGCTCGAAGCGTTTCGCGCCTACGCGCGCCTGTTTCCCGACGCGTGCCTGCTGTTGGTGGACACCTACGACGTGTTGGGCTCGGGCGTACCCCATGCCATAGAAGTTTTCAAAGAACTGCGTGCGCAAGGGCACAAACCGTTGGGCATACGCATCGACTCGGGCGATATAGCCTATCTCAGCAAAGAGGCGCGTCGTATGTTGGACGAAGCCGGATTTGCCGACGCGAAGATATGCGCTTCGGGCGACATTGACGAGTATATCTTGCTTTCGCTCAAAGCACAAGGCGCCAAGATAGACAGCTACGGCATCGGCACCAAACTCATCACCAGTTTTTCGATGCCGGCGTTGGGCGGCGTGTACAAAATGGCCGCTATCCAAAACGAGCAAGGCCAACTGGTACCCAAAATTAAAATTTCCAACACAATGGAAAAGATCACCAACCCTGGACTCAAAAAAGTGGTGCGCTTTTTCGACAACGACACGGGCAAAGCCATAGCCGACCTCATCATGCTCAAAGACGAGCCCAACCCCGACGGCGCGCCCTACGTCATATTTGACCCTACCGAAACCTGGAAGCAAAAGACGGTGGTCAATTACCACGTCAAAGAACTGATGGTAGACGTCTTCCGCGACGGGCGCTTGGTGTACGAGATGCCCACCCTCAAAGAG
Organism: uncultured Clostridia bacterium; assembly: GCA_946648015.1. Classification (GTDB taxonomy): domain Bacteria; phylum Bacillota; class Clostridia; order Christensenellales; family CAG-1252; genus RUG14300. Next base: position 3,229 of record CAMPCZ010000115.1, on the reverse strand, counting down.
ATCACGGCCTATCACAAGTCGTGCATGAACAGTATGTGGGAGCAATACAAGCGCATCACCAAACCGCACATCTACAAAGTAGACCTATCCCAAAACCTGTACGACCTAAAAATGGCTTTACTCAAAAAAGCGGACTAATGGCCAAGCCTTTGGGGTGGCAAACAAAAATGGAGCCAAGCTTGCTTGACTCCATTTTTTTGCATTGCACCGCGTTGGCGCAAAATTCTTTCACTCCTCGTCGTCTGCGCTCGAAGTGGCGGGAGCGCCGCGCATAGCGGCCAACACTTTTTGGGTCAATTCGTCCTTGAGAACCTCGTCCTCGCGCAACAAGTTGATAACGCGGTCGCGGCCTTGTCCCAATTTTTCATCGTTATAGCTTATCCAGCTGCCGCTCTTCTTCAATATACCGTGCTCGATGGCAAGGTCGACTATGCTGCCTTCGTTCGATACGCCTTTGCCGTAGATAAGGTCAAACTCGGCCACTTTCAAAGGGGGCGCAAACTTGTTTTTGACCACTTTGACGGTTGTGCGGTTACCCACCACGTTGGTACCGTCCTTGATGGGATCTTTTTTGCGGATATCCAAGCGCACCGAGCAATAGAATTTGAGCGCTTTGCCGCCGGGCGTGGTCTCGGGATTGCCAAACATTACGCCCACTTTCTCGCGCAACTGGTTGATAAAGATGAGGCAAGTTTTGGTCTTGTCGATGATAGCGGTCAATTTGCGCAATGCTCTACTCATCATACGCGCCTGCATACCCACAGGGTTGGTTGCCATATCGCCCTCTATCTCGGCGCGCGGCGTCAAGGCAGCCACCGAGTCCACCACGATGATGTCTATACTGCCCGAACGCACCAATGCCTCCACTATGTCTATGGCCTGCTCGCCGTCGTCGGGTTGCACGATGTACAGATCCTGCAATTTAACGCCCAGCGCCGCGGCGTAATTGGGGTCAATGGCGTGCTCTGCGTCCACAAATGCCGCAATGCCGCCCGCTTTTTGGCACTCTGCTATGGCGTGCAAACAAATGGTGGTTTTACCGCTCGATTCGGGGCCGTACACCTCGCTGATACGCCCGCGGGGAAAACCGCCTATGCCCAGCGCGTTGTCCAGCGCGATGCTACCCGTCGAGATGACCTCCACCTCGCCCACGTAGTCGTCGCCCAACTTCATAATGGCACCTTTACCAAAGGTCTTTTCGATTTGTTGTATCGCCTGCTCCAGCGATTTTTCTTTTTCGGTCATTTTTTCGCTCATTGATCTATCTCCTTGTATGTTTTCTATTGTATGTTGCGCAACGCGTGCAACAGCGCCCACGCCGCGGCTTGCCTTCTCACGCCCTCGCGGTCACCCGCAAAAATGTGCATATAGGTTTGCACGCGTTCTTTGGTAGCCACGCCTATGTAGGTCAACCCCACCGTGGTACAAACGCCGTCGCCTTTGGGGCCGGCGATCCCCGTAGTGGAAACCGCCAAATCGCATTGGTCGCCCAGCAATCCTTTTGCCATAGCCGCCGCCACCGCGCTGGATACGGCGCCTTCTTTTTGTATCAGATCGGCGCCCACCCCCAAGCGGCGCGTTTTCGCCTCGTTGCTATAGGCCACCACGCCCTCGTAAAACACGTCGGTTGCCCCCGGATAGCGCACCAACTCGGCTGCAAGAGCACCACCGGTCAGCGACTCGGCCACGGCAATTTTTTTGCCTTTGGCGCGCAATGCGTCCGCTACCAAAATGCCCAAGGGCTTGTCCTCATGGGCGTACACGTCGTCCCCCCACAAGGCGTCTATTTTGGCTTGCGCGGCGTGTTCGCTATCCTCCGACATCGACTCCATCTCCCACCACAACGTCTTGTCGTAGCGGCCGCCCACGTTGGTCACCAAGGTAGGAAACGCGTCCTTTAGTTGGGCCAATTTCAGTTCCCACTCCGATAGGTCTTGCGTCAATATCCTTACACAGTTCATTTATTCCTCCTTATATCTTGCGCCGCCCGAGGGCGGATCTCATGTTTGGTTTGTCGGGGCCTTAGGCCGCATCGGGCAAATCGTCTGGCTCGTGCGCCTTTTCGACGGGATAGCCCTCTTTATACCACACTCGCTCGCCTTTTTTATACTTCTTGTAGAGGCAAAGCGCTACGATCGCCGCAATGCACAACCCTGCCACCACAAAGCAGATGACTTGCACCAAATTGAAGCCGAGCCGCGACTCGAAGGAGTTCTTTTCCACTCGGAAGAATTCCATGATAGCGCGGGTCAGCGTGTACCATGCGGCGTAGCCCAATGTGCCGAAGCCCTTGACGTCTACGCGCTTGTACAACAGCGACAGCACCGCAAACCCCAACAGATTGAGCACAAATTCATAGAAGAACGTGGCTTGGTGCCAGCTATTGTCCGCGGCGATAAATACCGACAACGGAAACCATTGGTGTTGCACGTTGCTGACGACCTGCCCGTACAATTCCTGATTCATAAAGTTGCCCCAACGGCCAATGGCCTGTGCCAGCAGCGCCACGGGCAAGATGATGTCGGTACTGCGAATAAAGTCTTTTTTGTAGATCTTGCACCATATGATGCCGGCCAACGCGCCGCCGGGCACGCCCCACAAAATAGTCAGGCCGCCCTCCCAGATGGCGATGGTGTTGACAAACGCGTTCCAGTCGTACGGCTTTACGAAATAGTGGCTGTAGTTGGCCACCACATAGCCCACCCTTGCCGCTATTACGGCCACGGGTATGACGATCAAAAACAGCGTGAGCATTTGGTCGCCTGTAACGTTGAGCCGCTTCATACGACGGGTAGATATCCACAACGCCAACAACATACCGAAGGTGATAAAGATACCATACCACGCCACACCGCGGTTGCCTATGTAAAAGGCAATGCTATCTACTTGTCCTGTCCAATGCATACTGCCTCCTTATTCGACCTCGGATAGGCACACGCCCACCAAATCGAGTTTGCTGATTTTGTCTATGCGCACCAGGTAGCGGCACCCTGTTTGCACGGGAAATGCGCTCTCGAAATAAACCTTGTTGTCTATCTCGGGGTGCATCCAATCGGCGTGCCCCGCAAATAGATTGCGCTCGTAATCTATGTAGTCCATCGTCACCTCTATGGTCTGCCCAAGATACCCCTCGGCTATCTCGCGCATAATGGCCGACTGCACCGCTTCCACCCGTTTGAGACGGGCTTTTTTGACCTTTGCGGGCACTTGCTCGAACGAGGCTGCCGGC
>CAMPCZ010000114.1 GCA_946648015.1 uncultured Clostridia bacterium | reverse complement strand
AACGGTGGACGACCAGACCGTGGGCGTATATTTTGTCAAACAAAACGGCGTCTATACCCCCGTTACCCTCGATGCGGACGAATATTTGCCCGACCCTTCGCTCGTTTACTATCGCAGAGTGGTTACCCGTAGGCTCGGCCGCAAGATGGAACCGGCCAATATGCTGTCGAGTTATAGGGTCAACACCTTGTACGGCACCGACGCCGCAGGCGCCACGTTTTCGCTGGATTGCGACCATATAGACGTGGATAGCGATACGCAAATAGGCATCGACGTGGTGGAAAACGGCCAACCCGTACACTATGACGTGCACGCACGCTTTACGGGGGATACGCGGCGCACCATAGTGGTAGGCGACGACCTAAGCGGCAAAACGCTGACGGTGGTAGAGCCCACGCTGACGGACGTAGGCACCTTGCGCGGCGGCTTTGCGCAAATAGGCGTGTACGAATTGACGGCGACCGGCGGCAATATGCGCTGGGAGTGTAGCGGCAAGACTGCCACCGCGTGGAATACGTGCGCCCTATACGTCAACACGCCCACCACGCGCACGTTGGTGGCCACCGCCGCTCGCAGCAATCTGCTGTTGCCGTACGTCGTGCAATGGGTGGACGACACCATCACTTTACCTGCCGATTTTGGCGTGGTGGACAAAATAGGCACCGTTGCTGAACGCGCGGAGTTGACGGGCACTTTGCCTTTGTTGCAGTCCACCATAACGTCGGGCAACGCGGATTGGGGCACCTTGGACTATCGCAATGCACAGATCACCTTTTCGCGCCCTACCACCCCGCAAGGCTTGGCCGACAACATAACCGTGCGCTTTAAGTGCCGTAACAATACGTTTGGCGCCGAGCGGATAGGGCAGTCCAAAGTGGGTGCGTTGTACGGCGTGGAGGGCAACAACGATCGCCTTTTTGTGGGCGGCGCAGACCTCTATCCTACCACCGACTATTATAGCGAGAGCGAGGATTGGACCTATTTCGCGCCGGAGGGACGTACCGAATTGGGCAAGCAGGGTCAAATAGCCGCCTATGTCAAAACGGGCGACTTGTTGCTGGCGTTGTTGCAAGGTGCGACCGACGCCAATGCCTACTGGCGGCGCGGCGTTTGGGCGGGCGAGCAAGCCGCGGTAGGCGACGAAACCTTTAGCGTGCGCTATGCCGTATTCGGCGTGGTGCAAACCGCCGTATTGCCCGAGGTGGCCACGCCCGTAGGCGTGGGTAGCGTGGGGAGCGACGTGGTGTATTTGGCCAAGGACGGGCTATATCGCTTGGTGACCAATGCCTACACCGACGAAAAGAAAGCGCGGCGAATGTCCGGCCCGATAGACGACGTGGCGTGGGGTGCGGACGCTGCCGCCGTGGTGTACGACAAGCGCTACTTGGCTTCGACGGGCAAAGCGGTGTACGTGGCGGACAGCCGCTATCATTTGTTGTGCGAGAGCGAGTCTAACTATGAGTGGACGGTGTGGGATATAGCCGACGTTTGCGCTTGGTGCACAATAGACGACACCCTATACTTTGGCACTACGGACGGCAGGTTGTGCGTGTTCGGCGACGATTGGTGTGACCAAACCTACCGCGACGCGGCGGCGGGGCAAGTGTACGTAGACGCCGCCAAAAGCCGCCTGTTGTTCGACGCAGCGCTGGGCGTGAGCGAGGGGGACGAGATATGCTTCGAAACCAACGTGTACGCCGTGTGGGCCACGCCCGTGGACTTGTCGCAGTCGGTGGTGTACGTAGACAGTCAAACCATATTGCATATATACGAGGGCACCACCGTTTATCCCGTAGAAGCGGGCGTAATGGGCGAGCCGCTCATCGTATGCAACGTGGATTGGGGCAAGTGTTGCTTTGGCATGAAAAGAGCGAACGGAGCGGTGTACTTCGTGCCGAATACCCTCGGCGGATTGCTTGTGAACCTGAAGGACAGCAAGGTACTGTTGGGTGCCCCCGACGGGGACGGATATGCACTGTGCTATGCGGGGGGCGAGGAGGTGACGCTCTATGCCGAGGCGCCACCTATCGCTCCTACTGCGCGCATTGTGCGCCGCCGACCCGTTCGGGCTGTGTATGCCGGCGAAACGCACGCTCTCAATACGCCCGACCTAAGCAAGGTGCTGACGGGCGTTACGGTAGAGGTTTCGAGCAGTCTCAGGGGTGAGGCCACTGTGTCGGTGCGCAATTCGCTGTCCGACGGGCGCCAAGCCGTGCTGGGCGTAGGCTGTTTGGATTTTGGCTGGCTCGACCTCGGGGCGTTGAGTTTCGACGGCGACTTTCCTCGTTCGTATACGGCTAGGCTCAAACTGCGTTTTCACTATATACAATGGAAAATCGAATCTAACAACGCGGGAGATCTTGCGATACGCGGCGTATGTCTGCGCTATCGCTACTTGCATCCCGCAAAGGGGGTAGCAGAATGATAGAAAAGACAAGTGAATCTACCAAGTTGGCCATTTTGCGCAAAACGCCCTTTGCGCACTCCACTCGCCCGTCCGACGACGGAATGCCGGCGGAGCAGGTCAAAAAAATGTTTTATACCGCTTTGGCCGACGAGGACAATTCGGTTTTGGCCGAGATGGAACGTATGCGCAAGGAAGCCAACATTTCCTTGGACGCCAAGATGGACGCCGACAAGTTGTGCGACACGATCGAGGGCAATTTGGACAGCCACCACGTACCCTCTACGTTGGCGGTGAGCCGCTACGTTGACCGCGTGGGCAACGCCTATCGCCTGTATTATAGCGATATTGTGGTGCGATCGGACGATTGGTATCCGCTGGATACGCCCATCGCCAGCTACGGCTATGCGGCAGACGTCGAGGTCTACGAGGCGCGCTCCACTATGATGCCCGACGTGTTTTTTGCGCCCGAGGACAGCGTGCGCCCGCAGTTGGCCACGTTTTGCCACTGTCTGGACGGCGTGGTGCGCATATACAGCACCGAGGCGCTGGATCAAGCCGTTACCATAGAAGGCATGGTGCTGACCGTACCGACCTATTTTAGCCTGATGCTGGACGCGCCGCATGCCAACGTGATGGTGTTAGACGAGCACGACAAGGAGTATCACCACGGCGATTTTGTGGCTGTGGGCGCCAACTTGCGCATTTCGTTGTCGCCCGAAACGGGGTATCGACTGATCAGTTATAAGGTGAACGGCGTTACCTATTTGCCCAACGACGTGGCGCAAATAACGGTAGCGGGTACGGTGCGCGTAGCGTCGGCGGAGGAGCAAGTATGATAGGGCATACCAACGTGAATACGCGCAATACCGCCTACCGCGTGGGCACGCTGACGGTGGACGCGGTGGATACCGCCACCTATTTGCCATCCGACTACGGCTTGGACTATTTCGACCGAGTGGATACGACTTTGTCCGTCGATAATCCTTTCTACGAGATATGCGTAGGACACAATATCACCTTTAGCGCGGCGGACGTGGGCACCGAGCCGTTGGAGATTCCCGCCTACCTGTTCTATAGGCAGACCAGGTTGTACGAGATCAATATGCCATCGGGCATCACGTCTATTGGCACCTACGCGTTTTACAATACGGGTGTACGCATTTTGCACCTGTATTGCCCCAACCTGACCTTTGTCGGTGTCAGCGCGTTTCAGAGCAACAAGATGTTGATGCGCGTGTATATCAACGCGCCCAATTTGCAGAATATCAACGATATGTTCGTGGGCTGCGAAAAGATCTATGCCGCCTATATAGAGGCGATGCCCAGCATGTATACGCGTATGTTTTCGGGTATATATCGCATCGAGTATTGCGAGATCGGCGAGGGGGTTGCCGCAATGGCCGAAAACGTATTCTATCTGCCTCCCGGCTCGTTTACGGCGGCATACAATTTTCATATTTTGTTTTTCCGCCAAAAGATAGTGGACGAACATGGCAACGTGGTGCAAGACGTGCCCGCTATGCACGCCAATGCCATTGGCGATAGGCCGGTGGCAAAGACGTTTATTCACGTGCCCCTCAATAGCTTGTGCGCCTACCGCGTGCGCATTAGCGAAGGCTCGGGCAACGCGCGCTACTACGATTTGGTAGCCCCCTTTGTGGAGGCCGAGGTCGGCGACGTGTTGCCCACTTCGCTTACGCAAACCTCGGAAGAACACGTGGGCAACTATACGTTGGAGTGGTATAGCGACTATGCCTACAACAATATCATGACTTCCAATATAGTGAGCGCCAAGGGTCGCTACTTTGCCAAAGTGTTGGCTGGCTCGGAAACATAAGGAGGGAATAGATGAAAAAATGGATTATTTTGGTGGTTTGCGTATTGCTGACCGCCCTATGTTGTGCCATGACTTGCGCGCCCGTCGGGTTGGCGGAGTCTGCCTCGGAAGCGGAATTGGTACCCGAGGCGGCGGAGAGTTTCGCCGACTATTTCGAGCGTGTGTGGCTGGACAAATTGCTACAATATGCCAGTGTACTGTTGGGCGCCATATCGGCTGTGGCAGTATGTGTGGCGCGCGTAAAAAAGGCAAGCGCCTCGCTGGACGCGTCCAATGCCAAGTTGGGCAAAAGGCAGGAGGATCTGGCGGCCACACAGCGCGCTCTTTGCGAGGCCAAAGACGCCTATCTTGCCTCTGCCGCCGATATGCAACGCTCTTTGGACGAGGTGTGCCGACGTCAGCAGGAGATTTTGGCTGCCTACCAAGACAACGCGCATCAGACCGAGTGTTTGCGCCAAGCGGTGCGCATTGGGTTTTGCAACGACCCCGGCTTGGTCGAAAACGGCTATGCCAAAGAGATAGCGCGATTGCTGGAGGTGCCCGACGATGAAAGGTAATAGTCTGCGACTGTTGGCCGCCTACGCGCTGTACGGCGTGCTGGCTATGGCGCCCTCCGTGGTGGCGGTCGCCTTGGATTGGTCTACCTATACCGCAACCAAAGCGCAATGTCTGTCGCTATCCTTCGCGGGGGTGCTGGCGGTGGCCTTGGTGCTGTGGCAGGCCTCGGGGCACACGCCAAAAAAGGTGCGTCGAGTGGTGTGGTATGCCTTGGTGGCGGGCATATTGTGGCTGCTCAAACCCATCGTATCTTCATTGGCTCTGCTTGCCACTTGTATGGCGGGCGGCGAGTTGGCGGCAATGCTATTTGCCGCGCCCCTCGTTGCCAAACTCAAACGCAAGCGAGAGGACGAAAGGCTCGGCC
>CAMPCZ010000113.1 GCA_946648015.1 uncultured Clostridia bacterium | reverse complement strand
GGAGGTAAGGACTATGTACGCTATTATCAAAACCGGTGGTAAACAATACAACGTGCAAGCAGGCGACGTCATTCGCGTAGAAAAACTCGAAGAAGAAGCCGGCAATACCATCAAATTGGACGTGTTGTATATCAACGACAATGGTACCGTATCGGTAGGCAATGACGTTGCTAATGCGTATGCCGAGGCCGAAGTGCTGGGCAATGGCAAAGGCGAAAAGATCGTCGTCTACAAATACAAAGCCAAGAAGAATATTCGTCATAAACAAGGCCATAGACAACCGTTTACGGCGTTGAAAATCACGAATATCGTCAAGTAATGACAAAAGCAGTTTTTTCTGTCAAGGAAGGCAGAATAGTTCGCATCGTTTGCAAGGGGCATACCGGGTATGCCGATAGCGGCGAGGATGTCGTGTGTGCGGCAGTCAGCGCGGTATTGCAGGGCGCGGTGCTTGGCATAGATCAGGTGGCCAAAGCCCAAATGCAGTATAGCACGGACGACGCCAAAGGCGAGTTGCACTTCGCTCTATGTGAGGGACTGACCCCTACTTGCGCGCACGACGCCGAGGTCATATTGCGCACGGCGTATATGGCTATATCGGACATAGCGGCGAGTTATTCTCAATTCGTTAAAGTGGAGGTAAAAGAGTTATGAAGTTTATTAACATTCAGTTATTTGCTCATAAGAAAGGTGTCGGTAGTTCGCGCAACGGTCGTGATAGCCAATCCAAGCGTTTGGGTGCCAAGAGAGCCGATGGTCAATTCGTTTTGGCGGGCAATATTTTGGTCAGACAACGCGGCACCAAGATCCATCCCGGCAACAACGTCGGTCGCGGCAATGACGACACGTTGTTTGCTTTGGTCGACGGCGTCGTTCGTTTCGAGCGTTTGGGCAAAGACAAAAAGCAAGTGAGCGTTTACGCAAAGTAATCAAATGCCAATAGGCAAAAGGCACGGTTATTCCGTGCCTTTTTTGTTGAGCGCACTATGTTAGTTTCTTGCGCGCGTCTTATCGAATGGTGATGGATTGGCGTATACGATAAGCCGCCCGATACTGTCGGCTCTGCGTCAGTTCAATTCCAACTGCCAGCGAATGGGTTCTTTGCCATGCTGTACCAAAAACTCGTTGGCTTTGATAAAATGGTTGCATCCGAAAAACCCGTTGTATGCCGATAGAGGAGAGGGATGCACGCTTTGCAATACGAGATGTCGACTTTGGTCGATGAGGGGCGCTTTGCTTCGCGCGTTGGCTCCCCACAGCAAAAAGACGATAGGCTCCTCTCGCTCGGATAGTTTGCGAATAACTGTGTCGGTAAACGTTTCCCAGCCTTTGCCTTTGTGCGAATTGGCGGCGCCGCGGCGCACTGTCAACACGGTGTTGAGCAAAAATACGCCTTGCTCCGCCCATTCTACCAAATAGCCGTGGTTGGGTATGCTAAACCCCGTTTCGTCGCGCAACTCCTTGTATATATTTTGCAGCGAAGGTGGTACGTCTACCCCTTTTTTTACCGAAAAAGCCATACCGTGCGCTTGGTTTGGCTCGTGGTATGGGTCTTGCCCCAAAATGACGACTTTCACGTCCTTATAGGGAGTGTATTTGAAAGCGTTGAAGATGTCGTACATATCGGGGTATACCGTGTAGTGCGCGTATTCTTCTTTGAGAAACCGGCGCAATTCCAAGTAGTAGGGCTTGTCGAATTCACCCTTCAAAACGCTATCCCAATCGTTGCCAAAATTGACCATACTCACTCCTTTGGCGGTTTTTTGCCCATATATTGATATAGTCGGCATTGAATTTTGCCATTGAATAACTTACGATTTTTGTCCGCCTTGTGCCCAAAAGACGTTTCGAGAAAGGGAAAAGCAGTGATGACGTACATGCTCCAATCGGGCAGGGCGGCATAGACCTTGTAAAAGTCGCGCATCAAGATGTCCACTTGCTTGTCGTCCAATAGCCTCTCGCCGTAGGGTGGATTGGTGACGATGACGCCGTACGGATACCTACTTTTCATATCGCGCATATCCATACATTGAAAGTGTATGTCCGCCTCAACGCCCGCCGCCTTGGCGTGGCGCCTGCACAATTTGATGGCATTTTCGTCTATATCAAACCCCGATATTCTCAGCTCGGTGCTATTGTCTATCGCGTTTTGCGCGCTTTCACGCACCGATCGGCTGATTGCTTGGTCAAAATTGGGCCAAGTTTCAAACGCGTGCGTGCGTTTTAGACCGGGGGCAACGTTGCGCGCCAAAAGAGCGGCCTCTATTGGGATAGTGCCCGAGCCGCAAAAGGGATCGACCAGAGGTTTCGACTTGTTCCATACGGATAGTAGCAGCAAGCCTGCCGCCATCGTTTCTTTGATAGCGGCTTCTCCCACAAGGTCTCGATACCCGCGTTTGTGCAGGCCTATACCCGAGGTATCTATGGCGAGCGTCAGGTCGTCTTTGAAAAGGCGCACGGTAATATGGTACTCCGTGCCGCTCTCGGGCAGCTCGCGCACGTGGTATGCACGTTGCATACGCACGACTATCGCCTTTTTGGTGATGGATTGGCAGGCGGGCACGCCGTACAAAACGCTTGCCGCACTTTTGCCATGGACGTGTACTTTGGCGTCTTTGGGCAGATAATCTTCCCAAGGCATATCGCATACTGCGTCAAAAAGCGCGTCGAAGTCGGCAACGTGGTTTTGGCGCCCCACCACCAGCCAAACTCTTTCGGCTGTGCGGAGCCACATATTACACATTGCTACCTCGTATTGACCGCCCTCAAAAGTGATCATGCCGTTGTCTGCGGGTGCGTGTTCCACGCCCAACAAACGGCGCAACTCGCGTTGCGCAACCGCTTCGAAACCAAATCCTACTGTAATGCCGATCGTGTATTTTTGCATACGCTAAGTATACCACATCGCCGCAATTTCGTCTATATCTCAAAGCGATGTTTGCAATTTATATGCAAAGTTGTGCCCGAAACGTGGCCAACGCACACGCGCAGTCTAACTCGTTCGTCGTCGGTAGAAAAAAGACCCAACCGTTTGGCGGTTGGGTCTCTTGTTGTAAATGACTTAGAGTTTGATGAGGTCACGCACGTTGCTGTCGCCCGTCTTCAAGTTGAATTTGAGCGTCTCCATCACGCCGTTGCGCTCGAATTTGAGTTCGATATCGTCTGTGCCCACATAGTTGGCGTCTACAATCTTGGCATCGCTCTCGCCGAAGAAATACTTGACGTATTTGAGCGTCTCGTCGTCATATTGACCAACGTCGTCGCTCACAAACAACACGCCGCCGCAGAGGTGGTTGACAAAGCCGAGCAACAACTTTTGATCCATGGTGAATTTGATGTTAAAATCACGCAGGAAGAATACGTCGGGGTCGTTGACAAAGGCTCGACCATTGAGATGACGGCGGAAAATGGCGTTGACGATGGAATTTTGGGCAGAGGGAACTTCCGCGGCCAATTTGAGGCGATTGACCATGGTGCCACCGTATTCTTTGGCTACGTCGCAGCCAATGCGGCAGGCGTCGAATACACCGAAACCGGTACCTAAAGGCACGCCACAACCCAAGAATAATTTGTCCCCGCAGCACTCACGCAAGAAGTCTACGGCGTCGCACATGATTTCGCCGCGCGTTTTGCCATTGCGAGGGTACATAGCTTGCGAGTAGAGGAAGTCGAGCTTGACCATATCGAAACCCCAATCCTCGAATACAACGCGGAACACTTCTTTGATGTGCGCGCGGAACTCTTCGTTGTACAAATCAAACGCCAATGCGTTGAAACGTGCAAACAGGCCTCTTACGGGTTTGCCGTCTTGCAAAATCAACCAATCTTTGTGCTCTTTGTACACTTGCGAGCCTATGGTGCAGTTGAAGGGAGCCAACCACAAGCCGGCATTGTAGCCTTTGGCATGGATCTTGTCCGTCAAGTATTTCATACCATGCGGAAAACTCTCCTTTAGGGTGGTCCAATCACCTACTTTGGTCATAAAGCCGTCGTCTATTTGGAATATATTGGCCGAATCGCCCGCGCGGGACAAGCCCTCGATGTCGCGCACGATGATATCCTCGGTGATATTTCTAAAATAGTTGTACCAGCTGGTGTAGCCGCTCATATGTTGAATGCGGGGTTTTTCTACGCCGAGAGCCGCAAAATATTTGTCGAATACTTCGTCGTAGGCACCCTCGAAACGCAACACGTTGATGGCCTCGTAGTCCTCGCCGGCGGTTAGGGTTTTGCCCTCTATGTCTTTGAGAATACTAAAGGTGCCGGCCGCCATATCCGCCGCAAAGATGGTATAGCCGTTGCGCTCGCCGGTAGAGCCGTAGAATTCCAACTTGCCGTCTTTTTTGTAATAGGTGTACGTCCAACTATGGAAGTGACCCGCGCCTTTCTCGGGGGGATAGATGCGATAGTCGCCCGAACAGGTGGCGCTGTCCTCGGCCACTTTGGCTATGTGGCGCATGGGGGTACAATACACTTGGGATACGTCGGTTTTGCGATACTCGCGCGTGGTGGTCCAGGCTTGGAAACCGTTGGCGAAAAACACTTCGGAGTCGTCCGAAACGCGGGGGCAGTCCAAACTGATTGCGAGCATTTGCATATCGGCACGGGGGTGAATGACCAACTTGATGTTGTCTTCGCTGATGATTTTGTCGATCGTGTAGTGTACGCAACGCTCTTTGTGCGTTTGATAGAGCACGCCATCTACGCGGTATTTAACGGTAAAACGGAATTCTTCCATAGTATCCTCCTAAAATTTTGTTGCATTATAATTATAAACTATTTCCAATACTTTTTTCAATAGGCTTGGGCAATTTTTTATGTGTATAATCCGTTTTTATTGCGCTTTTTCGCCGCTTGCGTATCTAATCGTCCAGATCGGTAAGTCTATCGACTGCCGCTTGCGCCGACTTGAAAAACTAATCGGCTGTACCTGCGGGCGCCAAGCCGCGCCGCTCGTAGTTTTGCGCTTGCTTTACGGCGTCGTATTTGTCCAATGCTTTTACAAAACGCGCCTCTTTTGTGCCGGCTTCTTCAAACTCCGTCCACAATTTCTCCGCTTCGGGCAATTCGTACTGTTCGGCAATTCGTTGTACGGCGGCACGCTCGGCGGCGTGTTTTTGTTCTGCCGAAATCCCATCGAATGGCGTTATATCTCCTACGTCTATTTCGCCCAATTCGTGTACGGCTATCATTTTCAGCACCTTGAGTTGATCCAGACCTAGTTCGTGTTTCCACATCATTTTCATGGCCATCAGCAGAT
>CAMPCZ010000112.1 GCA_946648015.1 uncultured Clostridia bacterium | reverse complement strand
GCCCCTCGTCGGGTGCGGCCGACACGCCGCACTCCAACACGTAGGGCAATTCCATGATGATGCTCTCTATCTCAAAGGGCCCTATGCGGTAGCCCGAAGACTTGATGACGTCGTCCGCGCGTCCCACGTACCAATAGAAGCCGTCCTCGTCGCGCCAGGCCAGATCACCCGTATGATAGTAGCCGTCCCGCCACGATTCGGCGGTATTGACGGGGTCGCGGTAGTAGCACACGGCCAAGCCGCAGGGCGAGCCTTGGCTGAGATCGACGCATATTTCGCCCACCTCGCCGTCGGCCACCTCGCCGTTGTTGGCGTCCAAAAGGTGTACGTCATAGATAGGCGCGGGCTTGCCCATAGAGCCTATCTTGTGGGGCGCGCCCACCATATTGCCTATCATCATAGTGCCTTCCGATTGGCCGAAACCTTCGTGTATTTGCAGCCCCGTCAGGCGCTCGAATTGACGATAGACCTCGGGATTGAGCGCTTCGCCCGCCGTGGACATATGGCGCACCGACGAAAAATCGTATTTGCCGATATCCTCTTTGATCATCATGCGCAGCATGGTGGGCGGCGCACAGAACGTGGTGATATGGTATTTGGCGAACATTGGCAAAATATCAGCCGCGTTAAAGCGGTCGAAGTCGTACACAAACGTGGCCGCTTCCGCCAGCCATTGACCGTACAACTTGCCCCACATCGCCTTGGCCCAGCCCGTATCCGAGATGGTAAAGTGCAAGCCGTCGGGGTCTACGTCATGCCAATACTTGGCGGTGTGGAAATGCCCCAATGGATACTTGTGGTTGTGCGCGGCGATCTTGGGATAGCCCGAGGTACCCGACGTAAAGAACATCAGCATCAAATCGTCGCCTTCGGGGCTGTCGGCAGTGCGCTCGAAGTGGGTGCTGTACATCTTATATTCTTCGTCAAAATCGCGCCAGCCCTCGCGCTTGCCGTTTACGATCAATTTGTGCTGCAAGGTAGGACATTCCGCCGCCGCCAAATCGGCCTGATGCGCGGTGTCGCCGTCGGCCGTACAAATAATGGCGCTGACGCCCGCCGATTGAAACCGATAGGCGAAGTCGTGCGACAACAGTTGGCAAGTGGCGGGTATGGCTATGGCGCCCAATTTGTTGAGACCCAACATGGCGAACCAAAACTGGTAGTGCCGCTTGAGTACCAGCATAACGCGGTCGCCTTTTTTGATGCCCAACGCCTTGAAATAGTTGGCGCAACGCGCCGAGTTGCGTTTCATGTCCCTAAAGGTAAAGCGCGTTTCCTCTTTGTCCTTGGATACGTACAACATAGCGGTCTTGTCCGGCTCGCGCTCGGCCAACTCGTCCACCAAGTCGAAGGCAAAATTGAAATGCTCGGTATTCTTAAAGGTAATTTTGGTCGGCGTGCCGTTTTCGTCCTCTACGACGTCTATATACTTTTGATAGATGCGCTCTTTGCTGTCCTTGCGCACCTTGGTGGCGTCGGCAATGGCGGCCACGGGAGTCAACTCGGGTATGGGCTCGCCGGTGGGATTGAGCACGATGGCATAAAACACACAGTCGCTACCGCCAACGGCTATCATACCGTGGGGCGTGGCGCTGTTGTAGTAGATGCTGTCGCCGGGGCCCAATACTTCTTGGTGATTGCCCACCTGCACTTTGAGGTGTCCCTCCACCACGATGTCGCACTCCTGCCCCGCGTGCGAGGTGAGATCGATGGCGCGGCTTTGCAGCGACTCATCGTATACGCTACGCACGTACAACGGCTCGGCAATACGGTTTTGGAAGGCGTACGCCAAGTTGTAATACGTCATGCCGTGGGCGTTGGCGATCACTTGCCCCGAGCCGCGGCGCGTAACGGTGTACGACTTGAGTTGGGGGCTGTAGCCCTCTATGATATCGGTGGCGTTGACGCCAAAAGCGATGGCGCAACGATAGATAAAGGTAAAGTTGAGGTCGCTTTCGCCGCGTTCGCAGGCGTTGTATTCCTCCACGGACACGCCCGTTTGGGTGGCCATATACTCTATCGACAACCCCTCCACCTCGCGCAGATCCTTGATACGCGCGGCTATTTGCTTGATTTTCTCGTCCAAATTGGTCATTGTTTCCTCCCCCTACAACAAGTTGCGCTGTATTTTGCCGCTGATTGTTTTCGGCAATTCGTCGCGGAACACCACGATGCGCGGATATTTGTAGGGCGCAGTCTTGGATTTTACGTAGTTTTGTATTTCTTTCTTCAACGCTTCGGTGCCCTCGGTGCCCTTGGTCAGCACGATGCTTGCCTTCACCACCTGCCCGCGCACCTCGTCGGGTGCGGCCGATACGCCGCACTCCAACACGTAGGGCAATTCCATTATAACGCTCTCTATCTCAAACGGCCCTATGCGATAGCCCGACGATTTGATGACGTCGTCCACGCGGCCCACGTACCAATAGAAGCCGTCCTCATCGCGCCAAGCGGTATCGCCCGTGTGGTAGTAGCCGTCGTGGTACACCTCGCGCGTTTTTTCCTCGTCGTGATAGTACCCCGCAAACAGACCGCAAGGCGGTTTGTCGCCCACGCGTACGGCTATTTCGCCCACTTCGCCGTGGTGCGTTATCTCGTTGCCGTCGGCGTCAAGCAGCACTATATCGTAGGCGGGGGTAGGTTTGCCCATAGAGCCTATTTTGTGCCCGCTGCCCAACAGATTGGCGATAGTGAGGGTGGTCTCGGTCTGGCCGAAGCCCTCGTGTATCTGCAACCCGGTCAGACTCTGGAATTGTCGATAGACCTCGGGATTGAGCGCTTCGCCCGCCGTAGTCATGTGCCATATCGACGACAAATCGTATTGCGCTATATCCTGTTTGATCATCATACGCAGCATAGTGGGCGGCGCACAAAAACTGGTGATGTGGTATTTGGCAAACATGGGCAAAATAACCGACGCGTCAAAGCGGTCGAAGTCGTATGTAAACACGGCGCCCTCGGCCAACCATTGGCCATACAGTTTGCCCCACAGCGCTTTGCCCCAGCCCGTATCCGAGATGGTAAAATGCAACCCGTTCTCCATTACGCCGTGCCAATACTTGGCGGTAACGAAGTGCCCCAAGGGATAGGTAAAGGTATGCTGGGCGATCTTGGGATAGCCCGTAGTGCCCGACGTAAAGAACATCAGCATTATATCTTGCCCGCAAGCCGAGTCCTCGGTGCGCGCAAAATGCGAATCGAATAGCGGGTACTCCTCGTCGAAATCGCGCCAACCGTCGCGCTTGCCGCCCACCAGCAGTTTGTGCTCCAGGGTGGGGCAAGAGGGCTCGACCAACTCCACTTGGTGCGCCACGTCGCCGTCGGCGGTGCACACGATGGCGGACACCTCGGCACGGTTGAAACGATACTCGAAATCGTGCGCCAACAGCTGGTTGGTGGCGGGTATGACCACCGCGCCCAATTTGTGCAGCGCCAAAATGGTCAGCCAAAATTGATAGTGCCTCTTGAGCACCAGCATAACGCGGTCGCCCTTTTTGACGCCCACCGACTTGAGGTAATTGGCCACGCGGTTGCTACCGACGCGCATATCCTCGAAGGTAAAGCGGCGCTCGGCGCCCCCTTTGTCCACGTGCAACATAGCCAATTTGTCGGGAGAGCGGCGCGCAATGGCGTCCACTATGTCAAAGGCAAAATTGAAGCGGTCTTCGTTGCAAAAACGCACGCGGGTGGGATAGCCGTGTTCGTCCTCTTCGACTTGCACGAAGTCCTCGGCCACCAACTTTCGCGTGGTCTCGCGGGCGGGCAAAAAGGTGTCGCGTATGGCGTCCTCCGAGGCGTCTTCGCCGGGCAGTACGACGGCCAAAAACAACACTTCGCTGCCACCGACCGCTATCATACCGTGGGGCGTAGAACTGTTGTAGTAGATGCTGTCGCCCTCTTTCAAAATCTCGATATTGTCGCCGATTTGCACCTTCATCGAGCCCTTCAACACATAGTCGAACTCCTGCCCTTGGTGGCGGGTGAGATGAATAGGCTTGTCCTGCTGCTCGGCTACGTAGTCGTAGCGCACCCAATAGGGCTCGGCAATCTTGCTGCGAAACATAGGTGCCAGGTTTTGAATGTCTATGCCGTATTCTTTGGCGGTCTCCTGCCCTTCGCCGGCGTGCGTAACGGTATAGCTGCTGAGGCGAGCGCTTTGCCCCTCCAACAAATCGGTGATACCCACGCCGAAAACGTGGGCGCATTTATACAAAAAAGTAAAGGGAAAGTCCAGCTGGCCCAACTCGTATAGGTGGTACTCAGCCTGCCCGACTTCGGTCTTTTCGGCCATTTCCACTTCGGTAAACCCAAAAATGAGGCGCATTTCGCGTATACGCAGGGCTATCTCCTTTCTTTTGTCGGTTTCGGTATTTGCCATTCTTCCTCCATCGTGGCGCCATGACGCACGGCGCTACCGCCCCCACATGCTTTCATCGCAAAAGGATATAGGGGGATATGATAATTTTATCATAATAAAAAAAGTCAAGTCAAAGAATTGAGGCGCTTGTATGCACTTTTTTCATCTTTTTAGCGGTATATGCCGCATTGATGTTGCATATTATGCAAAATTTATTTCACATTAGGCGCAAACGCTTTGTGCCGACCCCGCCGAAGTGCTATTATTAAGGGGTCCTACGGACAAAGGAACGTTTATATGTATATCATTTATGATTGCCACGCGCATATTTATCCACAAAAAATAGCCCTCAAGGCCGCAGGCGCCATCGGGGACTTCTACCACGTGCCTATGTTCGGCGACGGCACAGCCGAAACGCTGGTCCGCTCGGGCAAAGCGGCGGGCATTTCCAAATTTTTGGTGCATTCGGTGGCCACCGTGCCGCACCAAGTTGCCTCCATCAATCGCTTTATCGCGCAGGAGGCGGCCGCCCACCCCGAGTTTATCCCCTTTATGACCCTACACCAAGACCTTACTGCCGACGAGATAGACCAAGCCGTGTCGGCGGCCATCGAGCAAGGCTTTCGGGGGATCAAGCTACACCCCGATTTTCAGCACTTTGCCATCAACAGCCCCGAGGCGCAAAAAATGTACGACGTAGTGGGCGGTAGGCTGCCCTTTATGCTACACACAGGCGACAAACGCTACAACTATTCGCACCCCCAATACCTGGCCGAAATGGCACGCAAATATCCCCACACTCGTTTTATCGGCGCACACTTCGGCGCTTGGAGTTGCTGGGACTGGAGTTACGACTGCTACCGCGGGCTGAACAACATCTGGTTCGACACGTCGTCCTCTCTC
>CAMPCZ010000111.1 GCA_946648015.1 uncultured Clostridia bacterium | reverse complement strand
AGCGCTGGTCGAAAAGGCTCGAGAGCAAAAAGCACCGGTAGAAAACTTTATCACCACGTTTGCCAAGTATTATACGCCCTCTGTCGTTGCGATAGCACTCGTCGTAGGCGTAGTGGTGCCCTTGTGCGTGCAATACAACGATTGGCCCACATGGAGTTTTTGGATCAAAAAGGCTTTGGTATTTTTGGTAGTCAGTTGTCCATGCGCATTGGTCATAAGCGTGCCGCTCAGTTACTTTGGTGCCATTGGTTTGGCGGGCAGGCTTGGCATATTGGTCAAAGGCGGCCATATCTTTGCGGCCATCACCAAAGCGGACGTGGTGGCTATGGACAAAACGGGCACTATCACCGAGGGTAAATTTGCCGTATGCGATGTGTACCCCGCCGACAGACGGCACCAGATTTTGTCATTGGCCTATCTCGCCGAAAAGGACAGTAATCACCCAATAGCCAAATCGGTGTGCAAGTACGCCGAGCTCGAGTGCGATCTGCCCAAAGAGGACTATGAAATACGTGAAATTCGAGGCAAAGGAATGATAGCCAACCGAGCGGACACACGAATATTGGTCGGCAATGCCTCGCTATTGGACGAATATGGCCTACATGCGCTGCCGGTAGAAAGCGTAGGTACCATTCTATACGTGGCCAAAGATAGCGAAGTGCTGGGATATATACGCATAGAGGATAGCGTCAAGCCGAATAGCGGCGAAGCAATTTCACAACTGCTGGCGCAAGGCATCATGCCGATCATGTTGTCGGGCGATAGCAACGCGGTAGCGGCGTCGGTGGCGCGCACAGTGGGAATAGAACAATTTGCAGCCGAATTGCTGCCCGAAGATAAAGTATCAAAAGTAAGCGAATTGATGCGCGAACATACCGTTGCATTTGTAGGGGACGGTATCAACGACGCACCCGTCATTGCCACAGCCGACGTGGGCATCGCCATGGGCGGCATAGGGCAGGACGCCGCTATCGAGAGCGCCGACGTGGTGCTGATGCAGGACGACTTGGGGCAAATAAACAAACTGAGGCAGGTAGCCGTCAAGACGCAGCGCATCGTCAAAGAAAATATCGTCTTTGCGCTGGCAGTCAAGTTAGCCGTGATGGCATTGAGTTTTACTTCGCTATCGGCCAAAGCGGCAATGATGTGGTTGGCCGTAGCCGCCGACGTGGGCGTAGCGCTGCTTGCCATACTCAACGCAATGCGGGCAGGGCGTGCAAAGTAGAAAAGAGTGTAACAAAAAAAATTCCTCTCGAAAGAGAGGAAAATTTTTTGTATTCTACATTTAATCGGATAGTTTGTCGTCGGCTATCATCTTTTCCGTCTCATAGAATTTGTAGCCGCGCACATTGTAATACAACACCAGTTCGAGAATTTTGACAGCCACCACAGCCGTGGGGAACGCAATGATAAAGCCTACGCCAAAGGTAAAAATAGTGCTGGCAACGACAAAAATAAAACTCAAAAACATGGTAACGAACATAGACATCCAGCAATAACCGAAATGTTTCCATATTTGTTTGGGCCCTTCGACCAAGGCTTTGCCCACCTTGCACTTGTCATATACGACGGCAGGCAACCAGCCGCAAAATACCGTAAGAACCAGCGACTGTAGCACGAGGAACAGCAGAACGGCAACAGGCAAAGCCAAGAGCAGAGCGCCCAACTTTATCAAAACGCTTGCTGTCAATACGGCCAGCACAAGTACCACCAACGAGGCGGGCAAATAGGTAACCAAATAGATGAGTGCATACAGCGCGCTGCGTTTGAGGTTAAAAATAAAATTGCTGGTAAACCCGAAGCGCGAATTGCTATTCATAAAGGTATTGATGACGTCCGAACAAACCAAATTGCTCATAGCCACTACAAACAAGTAGAGCACGGCAAATACGCCGAAGACGACCAATCCGTTGACTACTGCCGTATTGTTGGATCTGACAATATCGATAATGCTATTGAACGTGGAGCCTATGGCGCCGAACGTATCTACGATAGAACTTTCACCGTGCAAAAATTCGTCGAAGAATTGTGATATTTGCGCACTGACGCCTGTGGCGGCGATCTCTTCAAACATACTGCCGAAGATGGGCGATACGATGCTGGCCGCAATGGATACGAACAACAACAGCGATAGGGCATAGTATGCAATCATCTTGAATACAAGGCCGTATTTGGAAATAAGGATATTGACGGTATGTTTAACGGGCATAAAGGCTCCTATAGACGGTTGACCGGCAACAGATCTTCGCGGTCTTTGTCGTTGATATCGTAGTAAGATACAAACATGAGTACGGGATAGTAGCAACAAATGAACATCATTATCAACACGTTGGCAATGACGTGCACTATCTTGTAGGCCGGCTCGGGGATCCAAACCAAGGCGAATTGCAATACAAACAGTATGGACAAGGGCAGCGCGATAGCCAAATACAACGCTCGGCGATTATGCCTGGCCATGCGCACGCTATAGCTTACGCTGTCCAGCAATCCTTGGCCGGTCACCACCATATTGGGACAGGTGAGGAAAAAGACGGTGTATAGCCACATCAACAGCAAAAACAACGCTATCATAAACAAAACGGTCATCGTATAGGTAGCAGCCAAATTCTTTGTGATGGCCCACCAAGCAACGATAGTGATGTCGATAGACAGCCCGTACAAAAAGATGAGTACAAAGACCGAAAGCACCGTGTAAAACACGGGCAAGAAATTCTCGTTGATGCGCTTGAAAATGTTTGTCAACGCAAAGCGCCCCGTGCGCAAATGTCGCTGCATTGCGCCCACCATCACGGCAAATATAAGCACAAAGACGACAAACATCACCACCAAGCCGATAAGCACCTTCCAGTTGATTTCGCTGGTCAGCCCAAACAACTCGACGAAACTGTAGTTTGTGCGCTCGGGAAAGTGCGCAACGAGTTTGGCCGTGGTGTCAAACCCGGTAAAGAGGGACACAGCCACTGCGGGAACCAATAGCAACAAGGCAAGTTTCCAGTAGTGTTTGTTGGTCATATATTGAAATGCAAGTTTGATGTATTTCATACTTTGATTATAATACAACGCCACGCCAAATTCAACCGTTTGACCGCAAATAACTGTAGAAAGGACGACTACTGTCACAAATATGGCGAAAAACCCTTAAAATACTTGCTTGAAAAACCATTCGTGCTATAATAGTCGTATGAAAGAAGACGTTGTATTTTGCAAATCCAAACCCTTCACCAAATGGAGCATAGCATTTGTAGCGCTCCTTATGATCGTTGTTGCCGTTGCACTCATCGTAAGTTTGGTCCCGGTCGCCGAAGCAAGCATTGCCATCGTCAAAATAGACGGAAAAGCGGTGGTAACGCTGCGCCTTTCGGACGATCTCAATCCCGTGGCCAACTACCGCGGCGTGATAGTGCGTGCCTACAACGGCGCAGTAGAAACCGTCTATCAAGGCCAAGTCGCCGTCGAGCATAGAGCGGGCAAATCTATCGTTTACCCTACATTGGGCGTTGAAGTGGAGTTGGCAAAATGAAACGTCGTTATAGCATCAAAGAAAAGAAAAAATTGCTGGTCGTATTGATTTCGGCTGTCCTTGCGGGCGTTTTGGGGTACGTCGAGACGCTCATTCCCGCCGTTTTTCCCGCAGTGCCCTATCTACGCGTTCATCTTTCGGTGTTTTTCGCACTATTTGCGGTGCTTGCCTACACTCCGTTTGAAAGCATATTGATTTGGGGCGTGCGTTCGGTAGTGTATGGATTGGTACTTGACGACGGCTATGCCATATTATTTGAATTAGCAGCAGGCGCATTGGCTGCCGTGGTCGTATGGGCGCTGCGTCGCACGCGCATTTTCGGCGGCGCTACTATGGGCATACCCATGGGTATCGTATACGCATTTGTCTACACGTGCCTTGCGTGTATCGTGCCCCGTAGCGCGGCTCCTTTCGGCGCGCTTGCGCAAGCCATGGCGTTTTATGCGGTCAACTATTTGCCCTTGGGCGTGTTGGCATACGTTGCGCTGCGTTATTTACCCGAATATCTTATTTTCGACGACAAATCAAAGGTATAAAGTAAGAGTAATTGCTTGTCGCAAAAAAAAACGCCGTTTGCACGGCGTTTTGTTTTGAGTTAGTCCTTCAGTCGATAGGTGTCGAATATGATGTTGTCCACTTTTACTACCTTGGTGGCCTTATCGTAAGCCTCTTGGGTGCGAATGGTCCAGGATAAAAGTTTTACGCCATACTTTTCGCGCTGTTTTTGAATGTAGCCTACAGGTAAGCCTTTTATATCAAACGCATAGAAATCGGGTTGAATGGCTTTTTTCCAGCAGGGTAGTGCCACGTCCAAGGGTCGGCAAGACAAAATGCCGATGGGTATATCTTTGGTATTTTTGCGCCACCAACCCAAGGCGCCGCCTCCTACCGTTATATTGAAGGATTGAATGGCGTATTTTCCCTTGTAGTCCTTGAGATAGTCGTACAACTTGCGGCAGCAGTCGTTGCGGTTGGTAAAATCTTTCATTTCGATAAGAAGACCTACTTTGCCGTCCACCAGATCCAATACTTCTCGAAGTGTGGGTATCACGTCGTCGGTACCGGACAGATGATAATTCTTGAGATCCGATCGGCTAAGGTCGGCCACCTTGCCGTCTACGCCGCACACGCGCTTAAGCGTGCCGTCGTGGAATACGGCAAAGTCATCGTCGGCCATCAGGTGCACGTCGATTTCGATATTATAGCCTTTGTCCACGGCCCGTTGATAGGCGGTAAGCGAATTCTCGGCACAAAAAGGTTGATCTCCCTCTCCTTGCCCCCAAAAACCACGGTGTGCAATGGGTTTGTCCAACAGCCAACTAAAATCCAACATAATATGCCTCCTCGGTAAAAGTACCAATACATTATATCATTTTTCGCGCGTATTGTAAATACCGCTTGCCAAATTTATGTGGATATTTTATACTTAAACAGGAGATAAATATGACCGAAACCTATATTCGTAATTTTTGCATAGTTGCTCATATCGACCACGGCAAAAGCACGTTGGCCGACCGCTTGATGGAGTACACCGGTACCGTCAGCGCACGCGAAAGCAAGGATCAGTTGCTGGATAGTATGGATCTCGAGCGCGAGCGCGGCATTACCATCAAACTGCAACCCGTGCGTATGTATTACCAATACAAAGGGCACGAATATGTGCTCAATCTCATCGACACGCCGGGGCACGTGGATTTTACCTACGAGGTTTCGCGTTCGCTGGCCGCTTGTGAAGGTGCTATTTTGATCGTGGACGCCACGCAAGGCGTAGAGGCGCAGACGTTGACCAAC
>CAMPCZ010000110.1 GCA_946648015.1 uncultured Clostridia bacterium | reverse complement strand
TCGTAAAAACTGCGTTTTTGTTCGTCCGAAATAAGCAAAAGTTCGCAATAATGCGACCAAGACAATTTAACAGACACTGTCTGTTGTTTTTCATAGGTCAGGAAAAACCGTCTCATGGATTGCAGATTGGAGATGGAAAACCCTTTGCCGTATTCTTCGGACAAGACCTTGGAAAGCGTCTTTAACGTTTGCTTGCCGTACTCGGCGCGGCTCTCGTGCTTCTGCTCGTCTTCCACGATGATTTTGCCGATATGCCAATAGGTCGCGATAAGCGTCGAATTGACTTCTGCCGCCACCTTTTGCCGCGCACTTTCCAACAAGGACTTGATTTGCTCAATTATTTTGTTATCGGTTATCTCGTTCATAACAGGTACCTCTTCTATTATTCGCTTAGCATTTTGCTACAAATCTCTTCATATGCTTCTTTGTCTACGCTGCCATTAAACATCCCTACTTTTGTATAAAACTCAAGAGCATAAGGCGCTTCAACATATTCTTTCTCAATATAGAACCAATCAATCTGACAAGTGTTTGCACTATCCCCAATAAAGCATATTAACAAAACCGAATCTGATTTATGCTGTAACTGTTTAGCATCACATAATATTTCGTAATATCTTTTATTAGGGAATGGGCTTGTTCCCAAAGAGAAAAATACAATACTTGTCTTCTTTTCATCAATGATGAGTTGTATGGCACGGCTATAATCAAATTTGTTTTCGCAAGAAACTTTCCAAGCGTAATCAAATCTATCCATAAAGCCGGTTGCTAATTTAGGCTCAATATATTGTAATATGCGTAAGATTGTTTTGTACTGACTATCCTTTTTAATTTGCCGTTCTCTAAATGTCCCTATTAGTGCCAATACCCTTAAAGCATTATTTCGATTGACAGTATTCCCATCATAAGCATAGTGTTTAAAGAAATTAGCAAAATCCCTTTCTGTTTTGATGTTTGCAACAATAGATACGTTTTCATTATCGCCAAAAACAAAATGCGGCAAGCCGCCACTGTTTGTTAGCCACTTGCTTCGTTCCTGCAAATAATAAAATATGTCATACGGGAGGACAAGGACCTCCATCATTGCTTGATAATCGGATATAGACAAAACATTGATTATTATTCCTTCATATTCCACGCTTCGGTTATAATCATTTACGTCTGGATTATCAAACACAATCAATGGGAAAATAAGATTTTTGTTGTTAATATCAACCTTTTGATGATATAAATCGTTTACTTGAATATGTTTATCCTTAATCGCGTCAACAGTAGCTTTTATTTGTTCAACTGCTTGTCTATAAACAACGTCTCGCAACCAGTCTTCTGTCGATTTAGTTCCTTTGATCTCCGCCCGTTCTTTTATCTGCAATGCAAGATACATTCCTCCATGTTCAAACAGAGCATCACATAACTCAACTCTATTATTAGAGTCATTATAGTATTTCAAGTTTTCATAAACAAAATCTTTGCAGAAGAATTTTGAACCTATTTCATTGCATACTTGTTCGGATCTTGTCATCGCATATCACCTATCATTTAGATTCGCCAATCTTTTGGGAAATCCCTATTAAACTTCGGTATGACACAACATTCATAGTCGGTGTTTTTGATTTCCGATGCCTTTATGTATCGAATATTTTTTGTGTATATCATCATATCGAAATGTGTCTTTAAATTGTCATAGCTAAATCCACGTTTTTTATCAACCAATGTGATAGGTATTATTGGTACAGGTTTTCCCGTATTGATTTTCACTATTCTTTTAAACCTATTGTACATCGCAAAATCATCTTGTGGATACAATCGCTGAAATCTGTTTACCTTCTCATTAAGTATGTGAGTAGGTCGCAAGCTTCTTTCATGTCTTTTGCTTTTGAATACGCATCAATAGAATTGATCCATGCCGCCTTTTGCTGATAGGATAGACTTATGTCATTCCATATTATTTGCTTAATGGCTTCCGTTTGGGCTTTTTCTAATCTTTTATGGATAATATAATCATATAAATTCATTTGGTTAAATTCCTTATGCGTATTATTCGTCCGTCTCAACGATTTCCATTATATCGGAAATATCGCACTGTAAGACTTTGCAGATTTTAACAAGGATCTCCGTATTGACGTTCTCGTTACGCCCGAGCTTCGCAAGAGCCGTCGTCGTAATGCCCGTTGCTTCTCGCAAATCCTTCTTTTTCATATCTTTATCAATCAATAATTTCCATAGTTTTTTATAACTGACAGCCATATTGACACCTTCCTGTTAGAATTGGATATATTCTACCATATAGTTGCGTCTATTTCAATATTAAATCCAATTTTTAGACTGAAAAATCTAAATTCTTTTCAAAACAAAAAGGACTTGGAATCTTTCCAAATCCCTGAATGCCCACCGCTTGAAAGTGCAATTACCATTGAATTGTTTTGTAAAATCCCTAATGGAACAGCACTAAGGCCGGTGCTTATTTTGTCCGCTGATACCCATACGCGTGCGTCGCGGTTTTTATATGCAAAAGTGCTCTGTTGCACGCGTTTTCGGTGGCTTTATGCCAAATCGAGCATAGGCAATATGTCGGCAAACGTATCCAGCACCAGGGTGGGGCGCACGGTGCTTTCGGCCAACATCTCGCGGGTGGTCTCGCCCGTTAGCACCAATATGCCCGCAAAGCCGTTGTCTACGCCGAAGCGCACGTCGGTATACAGCCGATCGCCCACCATCGCTATCTCGTTTGGTTTGAGCCCGAATTTTTCGCCGACGGCCTCGGCCATGGGGTGGTAGGGCTTGCCTACTATGACGTCGGGCAATTTGTCCAGCGTTTTTTGAATGATGGCGATAAAGCCGCCCATATCGGGCATATTGCACTCCAAGGCGGGGCAGAAGTTGTCGGGGTGCGTGGCTATATAGGTGGCGCCCGCGTTGATGTAGCGGCAGGCGGCGTACAGCCTGTCGTAGGTGAGGGTGGTATCAAACGCTACCACCACCACGTCGGGGTAGTCGGTGCGCTCTGTCGGTTCACCCTCTATCACGTTCACGCCCTGCCTGCGCATTTCTTCTCGCACGCACGGCGTGGCCAGCGCATATACTTTGGCACCCTTGTGGTGCTTGTTGAGATAGCCGCAGGTGGCCAAGCTCGACGTGTACACTTCGCTTTGGTCGGCCACAAAATCGTAGCGGCGCAGATGTTCTACGTATTGGTCTTGGCTGCGCGACGAGTTGTTGGTCAAAAAGCATACTTTTCGCCCGTTGCGGCGCAAGGTTTCCAATGCCTCGAAGGCGCCCGCTATCTTTTGCGGCCCCAGATATACGGTGCCGTCCATATCCATCAAAAACAGTTTGATTTGCTTGAGTTCTTCTTTGGTCATAGGTTTCTCCTTGGTTTATACGAATAGATTGAGGTTGCCTCGTAGGTACAGGTGCTTGAGCGGGGTGTACGTGGGGTGTATTTCGGCCACCACGGGCAGCAGTGCCACCACTTCGGCCGCCGTCAGGTCTTCGAAGTAGCCGTAGCCCGCGCCTCCCGCCAGTCTGCGCCAATATTTGGCCATCGTACTCATATCGTCCGTTTCGCGGCGATAGTCTTGGGCAAAGTCGCGCCATGCCCAATCCACCTTGGGGGCGGTGGCTGTCGGTTGCGCTTGGGCGACCCAGCCCAGTCGTCCTATCGCCTCGACAACAGACGGCCTTGCGGGCGGCAACAAAAGGTCGGGCATATCCGGGCAATCGGCCAGAGCGCGGCCCAGCGCGTAGGCCGCCGCAAATATGTATCTATTATACGACATATTGCCTTTTTTGTACACACAAATTGCCAATGCCAGCGTTTCTATTTCTTGTATGGGGGCACCGGCGCACGCCGACAATGCCCGCCAAAGCGCTTCGCCCGCCTCGGCGTTGTATTCGGTGCAAGCCAATAGCGCGCGTTTGGCGTCGGCGGCCAAGGCGACCAAGGGCGGGTTGTCCCCCTCTTTGCCAAACATTCGGTTGCGGTAGACCTCGCACGATAGCCCCATATAGGCGGCAAATAGATATTGGTAGGTTTGTTGTACGCCGTCGCGCGTGGGCTGTGTGGTCGCGCACAAAAAGGTGGTATGCGGCGCGCATTGCACAAAGGTGGGCGTTTTGCCTACCGTCCACAGCGTGTGGCACCACAATGCCGCCCCCACGTAGTCGAGTGGCACGCACCACAAGGGCAAACGGTGCAGTTTGGCCAGCAATTTGCCCACTTCCATGGCGCATCGCCCGCCTACCGCCACCACCAATCGCGTGGCCGAGGGCAACGTGCGCACCGACGTGCCGTAGTAGTCGCCGAGCGTGGTCGCCTCTACTGCGAGGGACTGTATCTCCAAGCCTTTGGCGGCCAAATAGGTGCCCAGCCCGCCGTCGTGGCCGTCACACACCATATAGATGACGCCGCCCGCACGCGGTAGCGGCAGGTCGGCAAAGGATTGTATTCGCACTATTTCGGGGGTGATCATACCCGCATCATAGCACAAAAAAACGCCCCATAGGGGGCGTATGCCGTCGAAACGAGGCCTACCTTGTCAAAAGGCGGCTAACGTGAGCAAAAGGCTGTGCACGTAGTGTGCCAGCGAGGTGAGATAGGGCAGTTGGGCGGCCAGGCTCGTGCCCTCGCGTCGGCGGTACAATTCCTCGCACACTTGAGCATTGGCCAACAACGCTTGGCGCAGTAGGTCGCCGTAGCTTTTGGCGTAGGGCTGCTCCGCTTCTACGTCGCACGCGCCCGATTGCATGGCGTCGATTTGGGCGCGCATTTGTCCCACCGCGCCTATGGCCTGCCCCGCCAGCGAACGCACCGTGCCGTTCTGCGCCCCTTCGAGGGGGCTAAGTAGCGCGCCAAGCCGCGCGACGTGGCGGCATAGGTCGCCCCATTCGGCTACGGGCGGCTCTATGGACATAGGGCGCACCGCACTGTATTCACGAGCCATGGCTTCCAGTTGTTGCGGGGAGGGAAATGTATTCATACCAATAGGATATGCACCGCACCCCCTCGTTATGCCGCAACATCACGCCAAATACGCCCGTACTCTCGTTCGTTGGTGGTGTGCCCGCCGTATAGGGCGACCGAGGTCGTCGGTGAGAAAACGGGCGCAAGAGTTGCGTGGTCGTATAAGCCTTTGCCTGTGGCAAAGACTATCCGTCCCCTACCCCAGTGGGGGAGCCTTCCAAAGAAGCAATCTTGCACGTGCTGCGCACTATGTTTTTTTTGCGCACGCAACTTCGCTTGTGCAAGCACAGACTCGTTGTGTGTACAAAAAAAAGCAATCCTTGAGCGGCCGTATAAGCCTTTGCCCGTGGCAAAGACTATCCGTCCCCTACCCCAGTGGGG
>CAMPCZ010000109.1 GCA_946648015.1 uncultured Clostridia bacterium | reverse complement strand
CTTCCTCTTCGGTGGCACGGGCGCGGACGGCGGGCTCGGTGCGAGCGCTTTGGGTATAGCGGCGCAGATCTTCGTACTCCTCCTCGGGCACGGCCACGCACTCGTTGTGCAGGGCTCTGTCCAGATGCTCGCGGTAGGCGTCGCTATAGGTAGTGCTTTCGGCTTGGTAGACCGAATCGCCCATAGAACGATAGGCGGTGCGAGCGTCGCTCTCGACCGTAATGGTTTGATTGTCGGTGATTTTCTCGGTAATCATACTATTCTCTCCTGCCGCTTTTTATTACTTTCTTTCCGCTATTCGCAGTTTCGCGCTTTCGGCGCGCGGGTTTTCGTTGAGTTCTTCGTCGCTTGCGACGATGGGGTGTTTGGTGATGATCTTGGCCGTGCTCACTTTGTTGCAAGTGCACACGGGTTGTCGCTTGTCGCACACGCAGTCGGCTTCGGCATACCGAAAGGCGTTTTTGGCAATGCGATCCTCCAAGCTATGAAAGGTGATGACCGCCATGCGCCCCGTGGGGTTGAGATTGTCTATTCCCGCAAGAATGCATTCGTACAAGCCGTTGAGTTCGTCATTGACGTAGATGCGTAGGGCTTGAAAGGTGCGCTTGCAGGGATTGCCCCCCGTGTAGCGATATTTGCCGGGAATGGCCCGTTGCACCACTTCGGCCAAATCGAGGGTGGTATCTATCGATTTGGTCTTGCGCGTTTCCACGATGAAGCGGGCTATGCGGTTGGCAAACCTATCCTCGCCGTATTTGTAGATAATGTCGCTTATCTCGCGCTCGTCGAAGGTGTTCACTACCTCGGCGGCCGATATGCCCTTTTGGGGGTTCATGCGCATATCGAGCTTGCCGTCCAGCCGATAGCTAAACCCGCGCTCGGCAGTATCGATTTGATAGCTCGACACACCCAAGTCCATCAACACGCCGTCTATACCGTGCAAGTGCGGCAACACGTTTTTGAAGTCGTCGTGCACAAAGGTCACGTCATATTGCGCCAATCGTTGTTTGGCTACAGCCAAGGCCTCGGGGTCTTTGTCGATGCAGATCAGCCGACCGGCCCCCAACTTGGCGGCAATGGCTCGGCTATGTCCCGCGCCACCGGTGGTGCAATCGACGTAGGTGCCGCCCTCGCGTATCTGCAAGCCGTCCACAACCTCTTGCAACATGATGGGTTGATGATAGAACTCCGCCATCAGTTTTTGCCCTCGTCGGCTTGGTTTAGCAAAGCGGTGCGCTCGTCGGCGGCTCTGCGCTCGTCATCCGACAGCAGGCGGTAGTATGCAACCTCATCTTCGTTGCGGCGGTCGTAGAATTTTTTGCTCCATATCTCCACCGTTTGGTTGTAGCCTACGATGACCACTTCGTCCACCAATCCCAAGTCTTTGCGAAAATCGGCCGGTACCTTGAAGCGGCCTTGTTGGTCGCAATCGAAGGGGCGCATACTGGCGAATAGGTCGCGGTAGTATTTGGCGCTTTGTCTATCCGTAATGGGATTGACAGCCAAACTCTTTTGGCACTCTCGCTCGTATGACTCGGCGGTATATATTACCAAATACTTGCCGAAACCATAGCCGATATGCAAATCGCCGCCAAGCGAGTTGCGAAACTCGGGAGGCACGCGCATACGACCTTTGTCGTCGATTTGGTAAAAGTAGCTACCGCTGAATGAATTGGCCATAATTTCTCCTTTGGTGTGTTCATTATAACACATTTGACCACTTTTAACCACCCAAAAACACCTTTTTTATAAGGTTATTGATTAAGATTTATTAGTTTTAATTAGTGTACCATTAACTTACACCGACAATTTGTATAATAAACTACTTTTTGTACAGTCTATACAACTATTGGTTGTACTACTTTGGGGTGTAGAGTGGTTTTCTAAGCGCATTGCATGTAAACGCGGGTGGATTTTTGGGGTAATCGCACTTATTTTACAAGGGATAATGATGACGTATAGACAGTATAAAATGCCATAATTTGTTACTTCTGTGTTATATAATATACATTTTGTATCCTTTTTGACTTCTTTCTTTTAGGTAGGTGGTCAAAAGTGGATAAGTGGAAAAACTGTGGATAAAAAACCTCAAATTCGCATTTTATTTCTATTCCAAACACAATGGAGAAAGCGCTCAACGCACGCGCACACGCGCGCTAAGCGCACGAAACTATAGGATAAGCGCAAAACGATTGCATTTGTCCAAGCAGTTTGGTATAATCAAACTATGTTGTATGCCATAAGTGATCTACACCTGAGTTTAGACGGCAACAAGCCAATGGAAGTCTTCGGAGACGGCTGGAAAAACTACCTTGACGCCATAGAGTCGAGTTGGCTATCTTTGGTTGGCGCCGAGGACACGGTACTGCTGGCCGGAGATCTGAGTTGGGCCATGAAGCTGGAAAATGCCCGCGCCGACTTTGCATTTTTGGAGCGTATGCCGGGCCAAAAGGTCATCATACGCGGCAATCACGACTATTGGTGGAGTTCGTACAACAAAGTGTTGGCGGCAGTACCGCGCTCGGTGCATCCGCTGCAAAACAACGCCTATCGTCTGCCCGACGAGCAAGTGGTCGTATGCGGTTCGCGCGGGTGGATCATAGCCGACGAAAAGTCTACCGAAGAAGACAAAAAAATATACGCGCGCGAATTGATAAGAATGCAAATGGCACTGGATGACGCCAAAACCAAAATGCAAGACGGCGACAAATTGTACGCCATGATACACTACCCGCCCTTCGGCTTTAGCTTCGAGCCGACCGAGATGACGGCGTTATTCGAGCGATATGGAGTAGGCAAGGTGATATACGGGCACATACACGGCAAATCGAGTTTTCACAAAAAAAAGGTAGACATACACGGCATACAATATATTCTGACGTCCACCGATATGATAGACCACACGCTGGTAGCCATAGACAAATAATTCGCGATCCGCCTCTTATACGCCCCCTTCCGGGGCGTTTTTTTGCACACAATACGCCATGCGGCATATCCTATAGTAAAGGAGGATTATAAAATGCCATTTTCCAACAATGTTCGTCCCGAGCGCATGCCCGGGCCCTTGAACGGCAACCCTGCGGCAGGGCTGTGCGAAAAGGTATGTATACAAGTAACAAAAGTATTCGACGCATGCATCAAACAGGAAACGATGACGGGGCAAGTGGTAACGGTAACGGACGTCAGTCCCACCACGGCGGTGGCGCCCTACACCTTTGTGAGCGCACGCTCCACCACAAGCCAAGGCACTGTATCCAACGTGGTATTGACCACGCTCGATCCCAATACAGGCTCTACGCGCATACAAATGGACGTGGGCATTCCCATTCAGGTGATGTTCACCGACAGCAACAACGTAACGGCGGTAGGCTCTTCGACGTTGACGGTGCCTCGCGATATCGTTCTCAACATACCCCAAGCGTCCGTCATTCCCTACCGTATAGAAGCGGTGGTCAATGCCGTGAGTACGGTAGGCACCTATGTCGGCGACAACACTTTCAATCTGACGTTCTGCGTAACAGTCATCGTCAAAATCGTTACCGACGTGGAGCTGTTGGTGCCCTCGTACGGTTACTGCTACATACCCCCCTGCCAAGAGTTTCAACAAGAAGTGTGCGAGGGCTTTTTCGACCTGCCCTTGTTCCCACAATAACGCGGTCGAACAGCAAAAGAGGTGCCGAAGCACCTCTTTTTTTTGACTACGCTATGCGACTATTCGTCCGTTGAGTCGTCGTCCGTATATCCCTCGTATAGTTTGGCGGCCTCGAGTAGTTCCTCTATCCGCGCCAACACCTTTTCGCGCCCATAGGCGTTGTGGCTGGATGCGGGATAGATGGCGGCGGGCGTCAACGTCAATGCGTCGGCCAACATCTTGACCTGTTTGGGGATTTGGCTCTTTTTGATTTTGTCCGCCTTGGTGGCAATGACGGTAAACCCTATACGATAGTGGTTGAGAAACGTAAACATCAAGCGATCCAATTCGTTGGGCTGGTGGCGTATGTCCAAAATGACAAATACGTTTTTGAGTTGCTTGCTTTGCAATAGATAATTCTCGATAAGAGTGCTCCAGCGCTCCTTTTCGGCGTCGCTGACGCGTGCAAACCCATACCCCGGCAAATCGACGAAATAGCATTGGCCGTTGTTGATATTGAAATAGTTAATGAGGCGCGTACGCCCCGGCTCGGAAGAAGCCTTTGCCAATTTGTTGCGATTGGTCAAACAGTTGATAAAGGAAGATTTGCCCACGTTGGAGCGGCCCACGAAGGCGATCTCGGGCAAATCGTTCAACAATTTGGCACTGTCGGCCACGCTCGTTACGAATTTGGCGTCCTTTACGATCACAGCAACATCTCCTTCAGCACGCCCTTGACATCGGTATTGTACAAATATACGATTTTATCTTTGATAGTAGCGGGCAATTCCTCTACGTCGGGTCTATTGTCCTCGGGCACCAAAATGGTGGTGATGCCGTCGCGCAACGCGCCCAAACTCTTCTCTTTGAGCCCGCCGATAGCCATCACTCGACCCGTCAAACTCACCTCGCCGGTAAGGGCTCTATCGGCACGAATTTTGCGCCCAGTCAAAGCCGACACTACCAAGCACGTCATGGCGCAACCTGCGCTGGGGCCGTCCTTGGGAACGGCGCCCTCGGGGGCGTGCACATGCAACTCATGCTCGAATTTGTCGAGCGGTATACCCAACTCCTC
This sequence comes from uncultured Clostridia bacterium, assembly GCA_946648015.1. Lineage (GTDB taxonomy): Bacteria > Bacillota > Clostridia > Christensenellales > CAG-1252 > RUG14300. Next base: position 667 of record CAMPCZ010000109.1, on the reverse strand, counting down.
TGCGTGCGATTTAACGTAACTGTAGGCCGTAGTGGCGCTCTCACGCATCACTTTGCCCAAATTACCCGTAAGGCGCAGTCCGCCCTTGTTGGGCATAAGCACCGCCTCCAAGTCCATGGTTTCGCCGCCCATTTCCGTCCAGGCCAAACCGACTACGCAGCCGACTGCGTCCTCTCTTTTGCGCAAGCGGCGCTCAAAGCGAGCCATACCCAAATGTTTGCGCACGGCAGCCACGTCCAACGTGGTGGTTTCGATGGGATCGTCACCGAACGATACGGCGACCTTGCGACAAAGCGCGGCTATTTGTTGCTCTAACCCGCGCACGCCGGCCTCACGCGTATAGCCGTCTATCAGCAAACGCATTGCTTCGGGCGTAATGCGGACGGAAGCCTCGGGCATACCGTGCTCTTTGATCTGCTTTGGCAACAGATGGCGCAATGCGATCTGCTCCTTTTCTTCCACCGTGTAGCCCGTCAGCTCTATCAGTTCCATACGATCGAGCAAAGGCTTCGCAATTTCGCCTATATTGTTGGCGGTGGTTATAAACAACACTTTGGACAAGTCGAACGGCACTTCCAGATAGTTGTCATAAAACGCCTTGTTTTGCTCGGGATCCAACACTTCGAGCAGCGCCGAGGCAGGGTCGCCCTTGTAGTCGTTGCTGAGT
>CAMPCZ010000108.1 GCA_946648015.1 uncultured Clostridia bacterium | reverse complement strand
AAAATACTCCTATACGAATGCAATGGATATGATGACTGATTATATCTCTTCGCCTATAAAAACCATTTCTAACTCGTTCAAGCTGCGAACAATTCAAATGGCGGCAGTTTATGCCGATACGAAGAATGTTAAAAGTAATATGGTTATAGTAAGCTCGGTCATCAGGATTATACTGTATTTATTGATCGTTATTTTTGCTACGCTGTTTCTTGATACAATTTGTCAAACTCATATCAATATGGTGGTCGGCAATGCGGTCTACAACACAAACACGGCGATTAAGTACGATTATACTATGCTGATTGTAACTGGCGCATTGATTTTTGTGTGGTTTGTGGTTGACGTGTGCATTATTTATCATAAAGAAAAGAGATTGTTGCGTTTGTGGGCGGATTGTAATTTGCCTCCGGAATATCGTGCAAAAAGAAGGAGACAAGTTTGAGTATATAATGATTTATTCCAAGAAATATTCTATATCGCTCGAATAGTAGAATTAAGTAGCAATATCATAGACAGGACTTTTAAGTCCTGTCTTTTGATGAAAATGCTTCAAGTGTAAAGATTTATAGATAATGTGTTTAGAAAATTTACCTGTAAGTTGCGGGTCAATCCTTGCGCCCCGTCAGGTGGCCTTCCTCCACCAGCCCCGCAAAGTCTTGTTGGCGCAACGCCTCGTACAGCACCACGGCCACGCTATTGGACAGGTTGAGGCTGCGCAAGGTGGCGCGCATGGGTATACGCACCGCGTGCGCATAGTTCGAGGCAAGCAGCGGCTCGGGTAAGCCGTGCGTTTCTTTGCCGAAGACGAGATAGTCGTCCTCGCCGTAGCGCACGTCGGCATAACATTGGGGCGCTTTGGTCGAGGCAAACCAACAGTTGGCGTTGGGGTTGCGGTCTACAAAATCTTGCCAATTTTCGTATACGACAAGGTCGAGTTTGTCCCAATAATCCAAACCGGCGCGCTTTACGGCTTTTTCGCCGATGTCAAAGCCCAACGGCTTGATGAGATGCAACTTGCTGCCGGTGGCGGCGCAAGTGCGGGCTATGTTTCCCGTGTTTTGGGGTATTTCGGGTTCTAAAAGCACTATGTTCATACGCCCATTATACCATACGTCGCGCCAAAGCCCAAGTGTTTTTTGCCTATGGCGCTGCCGTTGCGCCGCAAATACTTTGCGCCTCTTGCTTGTCGCAGTCATTTTGGGATTGATTTTGCCGATTTATATATGGTATAATCATTGTAAAGAATGGCGCGTCGCGTGCGCGACGTACAAAACGGAGGTTTTTATGAGTTATATGGATACCTATAGACGTTGGCTGGACGGCGTCGACGGGCAGGACAAAGCCGAATTGGAAGCCCTTGCCCACGACGACAAGGAGTTGGCCGATCGCTTTACGTTGCCCCTCGCTTTTGGCACTGCCGGTATGCGCGGCACCATAGGTATGGGCACGTTTCGTATGAATTTGTATACGGTGCGCCGCGCCACCAAAGGCTTGGCGTCTTTCATCACCGAGTTGGGCGCCGATGCTATGCGCAAAGGCGTGCTCATCTCTTACGATACGCGCCGTATGTCCTACGAATTTGCGCTGGCTTCGGCGCGCGTATTGGGCGCTATGGGCGTCAACGTCTATTTGTTCGAGAACGTGCGCCCCGTGCCCCTGTGCTCCTTTGGCATTGGCTATTTGGGCACGACGGCGGGTATTATGATCACCGCTTCGCACAATCCCAAGGAATACAACGGCTACAAGGTGTATGGCGCAGACGGCGCGCAAATGAGCCCCGAGCACACCGCCAAAGTGGTGGGATATATCGACCAAATGGATTATTTCGGCATAGAGGAGGAGGCCGTTTCGGTACATTCTCGCGCAGAAGTCATCGGGTTGGACAACGTCCAAATCAGCGACCATATCACGGTGATAGGCGCGGCGGTGGACGAGGCGTACTATCGCTGTATAGAACGCTTGTCCCTGTCGGCCGAGGCCGTGGCCAAGCAGGGCAAGAGCCTGCGCATCGTCTACACCCCCATACACGGCACGGGCTACGTACCCGTTACCACGATGTTCAATCGTATGCACATACCCTACGACGTGGTGCCCGAGCAGGCTATGCCCGACACCGAGTTTTCCACCGTCAAGGTGCCCAATCCCGAGCAACCCGACGCCCTTAGTATGGGCATTGCCTTGGCCGATCGCCTCGGCTCGGACGTGGTCATCGGCACCGACCCCGACGCCGATCGTATGGGCGTGGCCGTGCGCAACGACCGGGGGCAATTCGTGTTGCTCAACGGCAACCAAATCGGCGCGTTGCTTATGGACTACGTGCTTTTGCGCCACACCGAGCGCGGCACGTTGCCCGCCAATGCCGCCGTGGTCAAAACGATCGTTACCACTTCGCTGGCCAAGAGCATTGCCCAAAGCTACGGCGTAACTTGTTTCGACGTGTTGACGGGTTTCAAATTCATAGGTGAAAAAATCAACGAATGGGCTGTCAGCAAGCAATACACCTTTATGTTTGGCTACGAGGAGAGTTACGGCTATTTGGCAGGTACCCACGCCAAGGATAAAGACGCCGTGGTCAGCGCAATGCTGTTTGCCGAGATGGTGTGCTACTACAAGGATAAGGGCGTATCCATCTATCAACGCCTGCAAGCCTTGTTTGCCAAGCACGGCTACTACACCGAGCAGAGCGAGTCTACCATGTTCCCGGGGCTGGAAGGTATGGCCGTGATGGCCCAAAAAATGGACGCCTTGGAGCATATGCAAATAGACGAATTGGCGGGCTACGACGTGGCCTACTGCGACAACTACAATGCACGCCTGCGCACCTATGCCGACGGCAGTACCCGGCCTATCACGTTGCCTAAGAGCAAGGTGATGTACTATGCTTTGACCACGGGCGATTGGGTTTGCGCCCGTCCATCGGGCACCGAGCCCAAACTCAAGGTGTACGTGTCGGCCAAGGGCGAAAGCAAGGCGGCCGCCGACCAAAAAGCCAAAACGTTGATAGCGGCGCTCAAAGCCAAGTTTTTGAATTAGACCGATATAAAACAAGCGCGCGCCCCCGTTCGGGGCGCGTTTTTTCTACGCCGCTTGGCAAGCCGCTGCAAAGTAGTTGAAAAACAGACGGCGCCATGGTATAATCTCGGTATGAAACACGGGCACAACAACAATTTCAAATGGGTGTGGCGCTTCCTCAAAGGCAGCAAGACGGCGTTTTGCGTCGGCATTTTGTCTACCATGATGGTTACGCTTACGGGAATGTTGGCGCCCCAAATCATTCGACTTGCCCTCGACAACGTCATCATGTCCCAATCCACCGAGGGGCTCAACCGCGCATACGTCGGCTTGTTGCAGGCGCTGGGCGGCGTGGAATATCTTAAGGCCAATCTGTGGGTGCTGGCTTTGGTGCTATTGGGCATTGCCGTCGTGGCTTTTGCGGCGCAATACCTATTTCGTGTTTCCAACACATGGGGGGCCGAAACGCTCACCAAAAATATGCGAGACAGCCTCTTCGACCGCATAGCGCGGTTGCCTTTCTCGTGGCATATGCGCAATCACACGGGCGATATCATTCAGCGTTGCACTTCGGATGTCGAAACGCTCAAAAACTTTATCGCCGAGCAAATGACGGGCATTGTGCGCATCGTGGTGATGGTAGTCATGTCCTTGGGCTTTATGTTTGCCATGCATTGGCAAATGGCCTGCATCGCCCTTGCGTCTATCCCCGTCATATTGTGCTATTCGCTCGTATTTCATCGCAAGATCCATCGCGCCTTTGCCGCCTGTGACGAAAAAGAGGGCGAGGTGTCCTCTATGGTGCAGGAGAATTTGACGGGCGTGCGCGTGGTGCGCGCCTTTGGGCGCGAAGCCTACGAAAAAGAGCGGTTTGAAAAGAACAACGCCGCGTATACGGGGTTGTGGACGCGCCTCGCCGGCATTATGTCCCGCTTTTGGGCGTCTATGGATGTCATCACGGGGTTGGAAATCATGGCGGTGGTGGTATGCGGCGCGGTCTATGCGGTGCGAGGCGGCCTGTCGGTAGGGCAATATATCGCCTGCGTTTCCTACAACGGCATGTTGATTTGGCCCGTGCGTATGTTGGGCAGGCTTTTGTCCGAGATGAGCAAAGCGGGCGTGTCGCTGGGGCGTATCGTATACATTATGGAGTCCGAGCCCGAGAAGGACCCGTCGGACGCCATCGAGCCCGATATGATGGGGGACGTGCGCTTCGAGCACGTCAATTTCGCCTACGAAAATTGCCCCGAGTTGTTGCACGACGTGGACTTCGAGGTGAAGGCGGGCACTACCGTGGGCATTATGGGCGGCACCGGCAGCGGCAAGTCCACCCTGATGCTCTTGCTCGACAAACTCTACGACTTGGAGGATCCCAATTCGCGCATAACCATAGGCGGTGTGGACGTTCGCCGCATCAAGACGGACTATCTACGTTCCAATATAGGCATCGTTTTGCAGGAGCCGTATCTATTTTCGCGCACGTTGGCCGATAACATTGCCATCAAGCACGAGGGCATCACGCTCGAACGCATACGCGAGGCCGCCAAAGCCGCCGCTTTGGACGACACCATCACCTCGTTCGAGGCCGGCTACGATACCTTCGTGGGCGAGCGCGGCGTCACCTTGTCGGGCGGGCAAAAACAGCGCACCGCCATTGCGCGGGCATTGCTCGGCAACACGCCCATTCTTATCTTCGACGATTCGCTGTCGGCCGTGGATACCGAGACGGACGCCAAAATACGCGCCTCGCTCGAGAGTCGCTTTGGCACTGCCACCGTGTTTTTGATCTCGCACCGCGTGGCCACTTTGCGCAAGGCCGACCTCATCGTCGTGTTGCAGGACGGCCGCGTGGCCGAAAAGGGCACGCACGACGATTTGGTGAAGCAGGGCGGCCTATATGCCAGCATCTATCGGGCGCAGACGGAGGGGGTGGACGAACTATGAAAAAAGCGGAACGCGTCAAATTCTTCGGCGTGCCCAAGCTCGCGCCCTTCCTCAAAGCCTACCGTCGGCGTATATTCGCTATGATCGCGTGCGGCCTTTTGGGCAGCGCCATCGACGTAGCCATACCCATTTTTCAACGCTACTCGCTCAACCATTTCGTCGGCGGCAACACCCTCGACACGTTGCCCTATTTCATCGCGCTCTTCGTCGTGGTGGTGCTACTGTCAGCCTTGGCCAACTACGTGGCCATGAAATTTGCGTTTTGCACCGAGGTGGAGATCAACCGCGACTTGCGCAACGCCGTGTTTTCGCGGTTGCAGACGTTGGGATTGTCCTACTACAATACCAATAGCGTGGGCTATATCCACTCGCGCGTGATGAGCGATACGTCGCGCATCGGCTCCTTGGTGTCTTGGACGTTGATGGACAGCGTGTGGCACTTGTCCTACATAGTAGGCTCCGTGGTGGTAATGCTCGCCATCAACTGGCGCTTGGCGTTGTTGGTCATGGTGGTTTT
>CAMPCZ010000107.1 GCA_946648015.1 uncultured Clostridia bacterium | reverse complement strand
GACCGCAATAGCGGACGCTTTCGGCGATCGCGGATATATAGCGCAAATATACATCCCCGACAGCGTGACTTCTATCGAAGACGGCGCGTTCTCGGGCTGCACTAGATTGACGTCGGTGCGCCTGCCCGCCGGTGTGACTTCTATCGGGGATAGTGCATTCAGTGGCTGCACCGGGTTGACCTCTGTCTCCATCCCCGAGGGCGTGACTTCTATCGGCAGCAGTGCGTTCTATGGCTGCAGCAAGTTGACCTCTGTCACTATTCCCAATGGCGTGACCTCTATCAGTAGCGAGGCGTTCCGTGGCTGCACCGGGTTGACCTCTATAACCTTTGCGGAAGGCAGTCAATTGACCTCTATCGGGGATAGGGCGTTCTATGATTGCACCGGCTTGACCTCTATAACCTTTGCGGAAGGCAGTCAATTGACCTCTATCGGGGATAGGGCGTTCTATGATTGCACCGGCTTGACGACCATTACCATTCCCGAGGGCGTGACCTCTATCGGGAACTATGCGTTCGATGACTGCACCAAGTTGACCTCTGTCACCATCCCCGACAGCGTGACCTCTATCGGGAGCGGTGCGTTCAATAGCTGCACCGGGTTGACTTCTATAACAGGAAGCAGTTATGCGTGTTCTACAATTGCAAAACAATGCGGCAGCAGTAGTTATAATGTTGAGATTGCTTCGGGTGACTCTATCGGGGAATATGCGTTCTATAACTGCGTCGGGTTGACCACTGTCACCTTTGCCGAAGGCAGTCAATTGACCTCTATCGAAGATAGTGCGTTCTGTCGGTGCACCGGGTTGACCTCTATCACCATTCCCGGCAGTGTGACCTTTATCAGCGGCAGAGCGTTCTATAGTTGCACTGGGTTGACCTCTATCACCATACCCGAGGGCGTGACCTCTATCGGGGATAGTGCATTCAGTGGCTGCACCGGCTTGACGACCATTACCATACCCGAGGGCGTGACCTCTATCCAGGGCTATGCGTTCAGTGGCTGTAACAGATTGACCTCTGTCACAATCCCCGAGGGCGTGACCTCTATCCGGGGCTATGCGTTCTATAACTGCAACAGATTGACCTCTGTCACTATTCCCGACAGCGTGACCTCTATTGAGGGCCGGGCGTTCCGTGACTGCAACGGGTTGACGGAAATACACTACGGCGGAACGAAGTATCAGTGGTACGCCATCGGCAAAGGTTACGCCTGGAACGACGGCACCGGCAATTATACGGTGTATTGCACGGACGGGATCATCAGCAAATAGGGACGAAAAGCACCACAAACAAAAATCCTCTCGCCGACGGGCGGGAGGATTTTTGTTTGTATGCGCGTTCCGACAAAATATCCGGGCTGATATTCCGCCTCGGCAGATGCGGCGTTGTGCGCTAACCTGCCACAGAGGGCAAGGCACGGCGCAGGGTTTTGGCAAGCGCCACGGCCAAGAACAATTTGAGCGCGTCGGGCAACAGATAGGGCACCACGCAGAGCATCAGCGCTTTGGCCCAACTGTCGGTGGCGTGATAGACGTAAATGAACCATACCGTCCCCAATAGATAGCAGGCGACGAGGCCCAGCAGACACAACGCGGCCTGCAACCACACGTTGTTTGTTTTTTTGCGCAGAAGTACGGAGCCGAGCCACCAATAGATGAGAGCCGAGGCAAGAAAACCGACGAGATAGCCGCCCGTGGGGCCGAGAAGTGCGGCCATGCCGCCCTTGAAACCGCTGAAAACGGGCAACCCCAGCATACCCATAGCCAAATAGACGGCTACCACGGCCGTGCCACGCGCTCCGCCCAAAAAGCATAGCACAAAAAACACGCCGAACGTCTGCATCGTAAAGGGAATGACCGCAGGCACCGTGAGATAGGCGCACACCACCTCGAGCGCCACGGATACGGAGATATACGCCATCGTCAAGGTGGCGGTACGCGCGCGGCTGTGCTTGCTCTTGCTTGTATCGACTTTGGTCGTTTTTATTCCCATTCGATGGTGCCGGTGGGTTTCGGCGTCAGGTCATACAACACGCGGTTGACGCCTTTGACTTCGTTGACGATACGGTTGGTGATGACTTGCAACACGGCGAAAGGCACGTCCTCTACGGTGGCGGTCATAGCGTCCTTGGTATTGACGGCGCGCAAGATGCAGGGCCACTCCTCGACGCGTTTGCCATCGCGGATACCCACCGACTTGAGGTCGGGCACCACGGTGAAATATTGCCACACTTTGCCGGCCAAACCTGCCTTGTCGAACTCCTCGCGCAAAATAGCGTCGGCCTCGCGCACGGCGGCGAGCCTATCGCGAGTGATGGCGCCCAAGCAACGCACGCCCAAACCGGGGCCGGGGAAGGGTTGACGATACACCATATTGTCGGGCAACCCCAAGGCCTTGCCTACCACGCGCACTTCGTCCTTAAAGAGCAACTTGACGGGCTCGACCAACTCGAATTGCAGATCCTCGGGCAAACCGCCCACGTTGTGGTGCGCCTTGACGCCGTGGCTCTCGAGAATATCGGGATAGATGGTACCTTGCGCCAAGAAGGCGATGCCCTGTTGTTTGCGGGCTTCCTCCTCGAATACGCGAATGAACTCGGCGCCGATGACCTTGCGTTTTTGCTCGGGGTCGGCAACGCCCGCCAACTTATCCAAGAAGCGATCGACGGCGTCTACGTACACCAAGTTGGCGTTCATCTCGCCGCGGAACACTTTGATGACTTGCTCGCTTTCACCCTTGCGCAGCAACCCGTGGTTGACGTGCACGCACACAAGGTTTTGGCCGATGGCTTTGATGAGAAGCGCGGCCACCACCGAGCTATCCACGCCGCCGGAGAGGGCCAAAAGCACCTTTTTGTCGCCGACTTGGGCACGAATGGCCGCCACTTGCTCGGCGATAAAGGCATCGGCGAGCGCAGTCGTAGTGATGCGTTGCATGGTATCGGGTCTTACGTTTGTATCCATAACTTATCCTCCTAAGTTTTTTCTTTATTGTACGACTTGCGGCCCGAGGTGTCAAACGCACGGCATAGAATTCTTGCCGAGGGTGTAGAGTTTTTTGGGCACGAAGCGCAGTGGGGCGCACGCCTTGCAATACGCCGCGTCTTATATACGCGCGCAGTAATAATGTTCGGCGGCATTGACGACGCGCTATTTCTGTGATATAATCAATATTACTCCACGCAAAGAGGTTTGTATATGAACATTACCCGCGCAAAGAATATATGGATCGTGGCCGCCATTTGCACTGTGCTGTGCCTAGCGGCGATAGCGGTGTGTTTGCCTGTCAACACCGCGCTGGCCTACGACAGCTACTATCAGGACGAGGGCGGCTTTGACGACAGCGTCTTCACGGCGTTGGACTACGGCCTCTATTGGTATGACCTGTCGAGCCCCATTCCCAAAAAGGCGGGCACCGCGGGCGCCAACTTCGACGCCCAAAAGCCTACCGTCATCTTTACGCACGGCATGAAGATCAACGAGGGCTACAATCGCCGCGACTTGGTGTCGCTGTGGGGCGCCACCAACGGCGAATTTGCCGCAAAGGGCTACGACGAATATATGTACGAGGAGCAGTACTACCAAGTGCTGCTGCAAGCGGGCTACAACGTAGGGCATTTCTACTGGAACCAGTTGGCCGAGATCAGCATCGACCAAGACGTGCGCATTTGGACCTCGGATATAGAGGGCGACCTGAGCTACAGCGTAGTGAACGCGCGCGGCGAAAAAGTGATGGGCGACAGCCAATACAACCCCACCGATTCGGTAGCCGTATTGTTTGGCAATGCGCTCGTAGAGGGGCTGGGCGCCTCGTACGATAAACCGTGGAGACTGGTAGGCCACAGCATGGGCGGACAGTTGGTATTGGCCACGGCGCAAAACCTAGTGCACCAGCAAAAGACAGGCAAAATCGGCGCCAATTTGGTGCCCGAGCGAGTGTCGTTGATAGACCCATATCTCTGCAACACCGCCACCACCGAAGGAATGCGCCTCGACCATATGGACGGCGCGCCCATCGCCGCGGGGACGTGGACTGCCGAGCTTGCCGCAAATGCCTTGGAGGAGATAGCCGACTACGGCGTGGCAGTGGACGCCTATGGCGGCACCCAATTCGTATACCGCAACTATGTGGCCATGGTCGAGATCCAGATGGCGCCTTTGGCGGCGGATCTCAGACAACTCAAGTTGGAAGCGGCGGAATATGAAGACGTAGATGGATACGCGACCTTGCCCGAGTACGTCGCGTTGTCCCAAGAAATAGCCGCGTTGCAAGCTGACTACGACGCGCTCAAAGCGCGCCATACCGCCCTGACCGAGCGGCTGGGCAAAAATGCCTGCTGGACGCACTTGGACGCCTTGGCCGACAAGTACGGCGCCACCTCGCATTGCATGATCATCGACTACTACTTCACCACCATGTACGAGCCGGATCAAACCGACAATTTCGGCACGGCATTGCCCTCGTGCACGTCTACCACCGAATATATCCGTAGCCTGCGCGGCTTCAACTTCTCGCAAAAACTGCGCGCCGATTCCGCGGCCAATCCTTTCTACCGCAGCACCACCGACTTCGTGCGGTGCGACTATTGGCGCAAATCCATACCCGCGGCGCAAGCGGGCGTGCTATACGGCATAGTCGGCGGCTACCATACTGCCGAGCTGCTCGACGCGCAAACGGGCGAAGCGGTGCAATCCGCACGCATATCGTCGGCGGGCGAGTACCACTTCTACAACGTGGCTGACGGCGACTACAAGGTGCGTTATACCGCTGCGGACGCCGTCGCGCAAGCCGAGGTAAGCGTAGACGCCTCGGCCAAAGCGCTTGGCACCATTGCCGAGAGCGACGTGCACGCGGTCACCCAAACCGAAGATGGCCACGAAAAAGATACGCTCGTCTTTGCCTTGGTGGTGACGGTAGCGTGCATCGCACTCATCCTGATGGTGGTGTTTATCGTACTCGCGGCAAAAGCCGGCAAAAATCTGCGCAAGCAAGAGGAAAAGGCACAGCTTGCCCCCGACGACGAGGAGAACAGCAAAAATTAGCATACTTTGCAAAAAATCCTTGCAAAATGTGCGCCGATATGCTACTATAATGTAGCAAGTGCTAGTGTGGCTCAGCAGGTAGAGCAGTTGATTCGTAATCACCAGGTCGCCGGTTCGAATCCGGCCACTAGCTCCAAAAAGCAATCTTGCGCAATCCGCAGGATTGCTTTTTTTTGTACACACAACGAGTCTGTGCTTGCACAAGCGAAGTTGCGTGCGCAAAAAAAACATAGTGCGTAGCACGTGCAAGATTGCTTTTTTGGAAGGCTCCCCCACTGGGGTAGGGGACGGATAGTCTTTGCCACGGGCAAAGGCTTATACGGCCACGCAAGGATTGCTTTTTTTGTACACACAACGAGTCTGTGCTTGCACAAGCGAAGTTGCGTGCGCAAAAAAAACATAGTGCGTAGCACGTGCAAGATTGCTTTTTTGGAAGGCTCCCCCACTGGGGTAGGGGACGGATA
>CAMPCZ010000106.1 GCA_946648015.1 uncultured Clostridia bacterium | reverse complement strand
TCAAACTTCCGTTTGCGACGGCTGTTCCCGCAGGTAAAGTCGCAAAGGTCTACTACGTTGACGCGCAAAGCAACAAAACGGATATGAACGCCCTGTTTGCAAATGGTTTCGTGTCCTTCAACACCAACCATTTCTCCAAGTTTGCAATCGTGTTCGAGAACGCGGGACAAGACAATCCCGTCGATCCTACGCCTTCCGATCCCGAAGTCGATCCGACGCCCGAAAAGAAAGGACTTTCCGGCGGCGCGATCGCGGGTATCGTCATCGGCTCCGTATTCGGCGCATTGCTGATCGCTTGCGCTGTTCTATTCTTGCTCAACAAGAAAGGAATCGTCAAGCTCGGCAAAAAGAACTAACGATCAAGGCGGATAAACCGCAAAAATAGCAAAAAAGTTAGGGTGTTGAAATCTTCAGCACCCTAATTTTTACAAGGAGTTTTTTGCGATATACTATTTAGATACGCATCGGTTAAAGAAAGTCAGTGCGTCCATATAAACTTCGTCGCGGTTCAGTTCGTGCAATAGGTCGTGCCTTGCCTTTGGGTATATTTTCGTCACCGTCTTTTGCTTGCCCGCTTTTTGCAGAACCGCCGCCAATTTGGCAGTCGCCAATCCATAATCGCATACGGGGTCGCCGTCGCCCGCCAACAGCAGTATGGGCAAGTCGGTCGGGATAGCGCGCATTCGTTTGCCAAAGCTTATCTTGGTAATGCCGCGGCAAAAACTCTGCTCGAACCCCAAGCTAAAGGAAAATTGAGCGCCGCAGTAGGCGTCGTTGACGTAGGCGCGCACTTCCTCTTTGTCTTGGCTTATCCACGCGTAACGATTTTTTTCGTGCAAAAAAGGTTTTTCGTATTTCTTGTTACGGTAGCGGTTGATGATGGTGGCCGGGTTGCGGTTGTCCACAAAGCCGATAAGGGTGCTGCAGATAACGTTGCCCACCACGGCAGCGTAGCCGTTAAGCGTGTTGGGCGCCAGCATAGCAAGACCCATCACCATATTGCCGTATTGTTGCACATAGGCCAATGCCACCAATGCGCCGTAGCCTGCCCCTGCTACCACAAGGGGCAGTCGATAGGACGAAAGCGCGTAGCTTATCAAGTGATGCAAGTCGTCCACGCTGTCAAAGAAACTATCGCCCTCCACTTCGCCGCGTCTGTCGTAGCCGCCTGCCGTGCGCCCGTGTCCACGCAGATCCGGGGCCAGCACCAGGTAGCCGTTGGCGTTCAAAAAATCAGCAAATTCGCCGAAACGCTTGCTGTAGTCCCCCGCGTCGTGCGCCAATACCACCACACCTTTGGGATCGGACGCGTCCTCCCAAGCGGTGCAGTATATTTTGGTGGCTTTGTTTTCAAAGAAAAATTCTTGCATATCCTTATTATACCAAATCCCGCCTTATTTTCAAGCATAATTTCGTACAAAGCGTACTATTCGCCGTCTATCGGGCAAAAAATATAGATATGAATACTATCGTATTGACGGGCGGCGGCACCGCCGGGCACGTAATGCCCGCTTTGGCTTTGGTGCCCTACCTACGCCCCTATTTTTCCAATATACACTATGCAGGTCGTACCGATGGCGTCGAGAGCAAGTTGGCCGCAGCAAGCGGTTTGCCGTTTTGGGGTACCGACGCGGTACAGTTTGACCGCCGTCGCCTATTCCGCAATTTTTCTATACCGGCCGTTCTTCGCAAAGCCTCTGGCGAAATGCAGGCCAATCTCCAACGGATCGGCTGCGATATCGTGTTTTCCAAGGGCGGCTATTGCGCTTTGCCCACCGTGCTTGCCGCGCGTCGATTGGGTATCCCCATCGTATGCCACGAATCCGACCGCACCATTGGGCTGGCCAATCGCTTGACTATGCGCTTTACGCCCCATTTGCTCACTTCATTCGATACCACGGTCGGCGGCACGTATATGGGCAATCCCATTCGAGATCAAATCTTTGAGGGCGTAGCGAGTAGAGTGCCGTTTAGGTTTTCCTCCGGCCCGGTGGTGTTGGTGATGGGCGGCAGTATGGGGGCCGCTGTGCTCAACGAGGCGGCCGTTGCACTTGCCGGGGCCAATCCGCAATGGAACGTCGTCAATTTGTTTGGCAAATCGCCTATGGCTTGCGCGCGCAACAATTATTATGGCATAGAGTTTACCGCGTCCATAGCCGATCTATATGCCTGTTGCGACGTGGTGGTGTGTCGTGCGGGGGCAAATACGTTGTTTGAATTGGCCGCTTTGGGCAAAAAAGCGATATGTGTTCCCTTGCCCAAAGGCAACTCCCGTGGCGATCAAGTGCAAAACGCCCACTACTTTGCCCAAAAGTATGGTTTCGACGTGTTGCCGCAGTCCCAACTCTCTCAAGAAACTTTGGTGCATAGGATACAAAACGCTTTGGCAAAAGAGAAAATAAAGGCGGCATACGACAACCCGAATCCACGTATCGCACGCTACGTCTACGACGTGTATCGGCAGTCCGTCGCCCACACGCAATTGACAAAATGAGCGCAAAAAACCTATGCTAACCTTCAAAAAAAATGCAAAAAGCCAATGGTAACTCTTGACAATAATTACCAAAAGGTCTATAATGTTAGCAGTCGAGGTGGTAGAGTGCTAATCCCCCCCCTCGGCTAAGCATCACATATAGGAGGTAGTTATGAATATCAAACCTTTATTTGACAAAATTCTAGTGAAACCCATCGAAGCCGAAACGGTATCGGCCGGCGGCATCATACTCAGCGGCAGCGCCAAGGAAAAACCCGCTTATGCCATCGTGCAAGCGGTAGGCGAGGGCGGCTTGGTAGACGGCAAAGAGGTCAAGATGGTATTGAAAAAGGGCGACAAAGTGGTGTATGGCAAATATGCCGGCAACGAAATCAAGTTGGAAGGCACCGAGTATGTCATTTTGCGTCAAAGCGACGTTTTAGCAGTCATAGAGGACTAAGGAGGTAGAGTATGTCGAAAATGATTAAATACGGTGAGGACGCCCGCCGCGCACTCGAAACAGGCGTCAACGCATTGGCAGACACCGTCAAAATTACGTTGGGCCCCAAGGGTCGCAACGTTGTGTTGGAAAAGAAATATGCCGCGCCGCTCATCACCAACGACGGCGTGACCATTGCCAAAGAGATTGAATTGGACGATCCTTTTGAGAACTTGGGCGCACAACTTATCCGCGAAGTGTCCGTCAAGACCAACGAAGTGGCGGGCGACGGTACCACCACCGCGGCGGTATTGGCGCAATGCATGATCCACGAAGGTATCAAGAATATCACCGCAGGCGCCAACCCCGTGCTGGTCAAAAAGGGTATGTCCGCCATGTGCGAAGCGGCCGTCAAAGAATTGGCCGCCATCAGCAAACCCATCAGCGATCGCAAGAGCATTAGCCAAGTAGCGGCCATTTCGGCAGGCGACGAGGCCGTGGGCGAACTGATCAGCGAAGCGATGGAAAAGGTGGGCAAAGACGGCATCATCAATATCAACGACGGTCAATCCATGAAGACCGAATTACACGTTGTAGACGGTATGAGTTTCGACCGCGGCTATGCCAGCCCCTACTTTGTGACCAATGGCGAAAAAATGTCTGTCGAGATGGAGGACGCCTATCTTCTTATCACCGACAAAAAGATCAGCAACATTCAGGATATTTTGCCTTTGCTTGAGACCGTCAGCCGCAACGGCTTGCGTTTGGTCGTCATCGCAGACGACGTGGAGGGCGAGGCACTCAGCAACTTGGTGCTCAACAAACTCAAAGGCGTGCTGAACGTGGTCGCCGTCAAAGCGCCCGGTTACGGTGACAAGCGCAAAGCGATGTTGGAAGATATCGCCATCATCACCGGCGGTCAAGTCATATCGTCCGACTTTGGGTTGGAACTCACCGACGTCACCGTCAATATGTTGGGCCGCGCCAAAACCGTCAAGGTCGACAAAGAGAATACCACCATCGTCGACGGTGCCGGCGACAAACAAGCCATTCAAAATCGCGTTGCTGCGTTGCGCGCTCAACTCGAGGTCGAAACCAGCAATTACGAAAAAGAGAAGTTGCAGGAGCGCATTGCCAAATTGGCGGGCGGTGTGGCCGACATTCGCGTTGGCGCTGCCACCGAGGTAGAAGCCAAAGAAAAGAAGTTGCGCATAGAGGACGCTTTGAACGCAACGCGCGCCGCAGTCGAAGAGGGTATCGTAGCCGGCGGCGGCACGGCGCTACTGTCCATCACACCTGCGCTCAAGGCCGTGGCCGACTCTATGCAGGGGGACGAAAAGACGGGCGCTCTCATCGTGTTGCGCTCGTTGGAAGAGCCCATTCGTCAAATCGTGGCCAATGCCGGTATGGAATCGAGCGTGGTAGTCAACGAAGTGCTCAAAGGTATTGCCACCAACGCAAACTATGGCTTCAATGCCTATCGCAACGAGTATTGCGATATGATCGAGGCGGGTATCATCGACCCCACCAAGGTTACGCGCTCGGCATTGCAAAATGCGGCGTCTGTCGCGGGCACTTTGCTCACTACCGAGAGCTTGGTCGTATCCAAGCCCGAGCCTCCCGCTCCCGCAGCCACCGCCCCCATGGATTACTAAGCGGGGCATGGAAATAATGCCTAAGGATTAAATGATATAAAAATGCAACCCAAATCGGGTTGCATTTTTATATCTATAGGTTTTCTTCGCTCATTCCTAAGAGGTAATCTGTAGAAACTTGAAATATTTGTGCAATTTTTACAACATCTTCCAAACTTGGTTCCTGTTTGTGTGTTTCCCATTGGCAAATCGTCGTCTTGCTGACATTGAGCATAGTAGCTAATTGAGCTTGCGTCAACTTGGCATCTTGGCGACATTCTTTAAGTTTTTTTCCAAATATAATCATCATTAAATAATTATACAAATTATTTTGTTTAATACTTGACAAGTTCCGAAAAACGGAATATAATTCAATCATAAATGGCACTTGGTTTTCAAAGTGAGTCTTAAGCAAAACACGTAACAGGGTAGTGCAAAGGGAAAACCGTTTTTATCCGCGTTTCGTGATTTTGTAAAATGCTAAAATAGGAGTGAAACATGGCAGAAGCAATCAACTACATTGTAAGTGGGAAATATCAGTCTTATCATGTGTACTGGGACTCTAGTATCGCTTATCTTGGGCTGGATGAAAAGTTGACCATCACACGCGAGAACGTAACGTCTGTGGCTCAATTGAGCGAGCAAAATGGCAATGTGTTAGGCGGTGCGCTATTGGCTGGTGTGACTGGTGCAATGATTGCCAAGGATATGGGCGGTTATATCATGGCTGAAATCAACTGGAAGGATGGCTCTAAATCTTTGGTAAAACTCGCCAAGGGGGCTTACGAAATCGTTTTGGCTTCATCATATAAAAGTAATGAATATTTTGCGGCAAACCTGCGCAGACAAGCAGACGAAGAACGAAAGAAAAAGGAAGAAGAGGCGAAGCTTATAGCTCAAGCGCGCGCTGATGAAAAGAGACATCAAGAAAAATGGAATACCTTGACCGAAGAGAAAAAGAAAGCCATCATCGAGCGCGAACGTCCTGGTTTTGAAAAACGGGAAAGAGAATTGAATGCGCCTTCGAAACTCGTGGTTGGGGTGTCGCTG
>CAMPCZ010000105.1 GCA_946648015.1 uncultured Clostridia bacterium | reverse complement strand
AACAAGCCAAAAAACAAGAAGGCAAAATAATCCGTTACAACGACATGATCGGCAATATTATCACCACGATGTCTACCATAATAGATAGTATAAGCTACGTCTTGATCGCTTTCGTTTCCATATCGTTGCTGGTCAGTTCTATCATGATCGGCATCATCACGACCATAAGTGTATTGGAGCGCACCAAAGAGATAGGCGTATTGCGCGCAATAGGTGCATCAAAAGCCAACGTTACCGTTATATTTATTGCCGAAACCGTGCTCATCGGTCTATTTGCGGGTCTTATCGGCGTTATATTTACCGCAATCATCAATCTGCCGATAACTTGGATCGTGGGTTTGTTGACCGGGCCTACCGTGCACATTGCGGCACGTCTACCCGTGTGGGCCGGTTTTGCCTTGGTTGGCGTCAGCATCTTCCTTACCTTGGTGGCGGGCCTTATACCTGCCTCGGGCGCAGCCAAAAAAGATCCCGTTGTCGCACTGCGAAGCGAGTAGTTTACAACCTTCTTCAAGCAAAAAACGGCGCTACAGCGCCGTTTCTTTGTATAAGGCGCCAAAAGCGTCGTTTCTTTATATAAAAACTCATTTGATGTTAGCAACCTCTTTGCGACGGGCAATAGCGTCCTCGAACATCTGTATCAGTGCCTTGATGGATTTATTGATATCGTACTCCTCGCCCAAGCCTTTGTATCGCTCGGCTTCGGCTTTGCGTGCCTCTTCGTTTTCCAGCCAATAGTCGATGCGTTGCGCAAGTGCGCGCGGATTTTTGGCAGGGTAGATGCTGCGTTGCGACAGTGCGAATTGCGAGGTGGCGGTCAACTTGCCGGAGGCTATCACCGGCACTAACCCCGTTTGTATTGCCTCCATGCAACTGAGCCCCTCTACCTCGATAGAGGCGCAATGAATAAACAAGTCGGAGCCTGTCGCCAACTGTTGCAATTCTTCCAAGGCAAAGAACCCGTAGCGAGGGGCGTATTTCAGCACTCTTTTGTGAATGAGCTTGCACGAATAGTCGAATAATTGCTTTTCCTTGGGCCCGCGACCCGCCAAAATGAGTTGAATCTCTTTGGCGTGCTTGCTATATCGCATGGCTTTGAGCAGGGTGATATAGTCCTTTTCGGCCGAGAGGCGGCCTATCGAGATGATTTGGTATTTTGCGTCCGATATGCGTTTGCGCGGCGTGTTTTCGTCGGGGTGGAACAATTCTTCCAGCACCAATCCGTTGGAAATAACGCGCAATTCGGATTTGTAATGCCATCTATTGAGACGATCTTTGACGTTTTGGGTGGGGCATTGCAGTATTTGGCATTTGTCAAATACCGTCTCTTTCCATATGCGCATTGTACTATCGTTGAAAAAGTGGCTTTTTTCGAGTCCCGCCGACGCAAATAAGTTTTCGGGATGTAGGTGGTAGGTACCCGTAACGGCTTTGCCTTGGCGAATGGCCTCGGTAGCAACCGCGTTTTGCAGGTCGAAAGGCTCCTCGATGTGCACCACGTCGGCCCATTGCACCGCTTGTTTGATGATATCGCGCTCGGTATCCGCAAATTGATAGCCTTGCTTTTTGCAAAACCATTCGATAACGGGGATATTGAGATCTTTCAGCAAAAACTTGGGTTGTGGCCCTTGCGGGTCGGGGTTGGGACCGGATATGGCCTCCACGGTAAGCCCGGCTTCGCGTAGTTTGCCTATGGTGCGTCGGGCCGATGCGCACAGGCCATTGCCTTTCAGATATAAATTGTTGATGACAAATAAAACGTTCATATTACTCTCCGATGGCCTTATTCTATCATACTTTGGAAAATGAGTAAAGTTAATTCTTCTTGATTCGTTTCTCTTTGAGCGTCTATCGGCAGGAATAGTTATGCGAATATTTGTCACATTTTGCTTTTTTTCACAGTTTATAACGTATAGAAATCAACAATAGACAAATAAATATGCAAAAATCAGTCAAAATATTCAAATGGAACATAACATTTGCGAATATTATGCAAAAATCATTTGACCGCATCCGATAATGCGCGTATAATTGTACTATCAAATGCGGAGATATGAATTATGGATAAAAGCAAGATAAAAAAAGTAGTGTTGGCCTATTCAGGCGGGTTGGATACGTCTATCATCATTCCTTGGCTCAAAGAAAACTATAACGGGTGCGAAGTGGTAGCGGTAGCCGGCAACGTCGGGCAGGAGAGCGAGTTGGAAGGCTTGGAAGAAAAGGCCATCAAAACGGGTGCAAGCAAGTTGTACGTGCTGGATCTCACAGATGACTACGTGGACAATTACATCGTGCCTTGCCTCAAAGCAGGCGCTATGTACGAGGGGTATCTACTGGGCACGTCGCACGCAAGACCGTGTATAGCAAAAGGTTTGGTAGAAGTGGCTTTGGCCGAAAAAGCCGACGCAATTTGTCATGGCTGCACGGGCAAAGGCAACGACCAAGTACGCTTTGAGTTGGCCATCAAGCATTTTGCGCCCGATATGCCGATCATTGCTCCGTGGCGTGAATGGGATATCAAGTCGCGCGAGGAGGAGATCGACTATGCCGAGGCGCATGGCGTGCCTCTCAAAATCAACAGAGAGACCAATTATAGCAAGGACAAAAACTTGTGGCACTTGTCGCACGAAGGGCTGGATCTCGAAACCCCCGCCAACGAGCCACAGTATGAGAAAAAAGGCTTTTTGGAAATGGGAGTATCGCCTCTTGCTGCGCCGGATAGCGCTACTTATATAGAGTTGGAATTCGCTTGCGGCGCTCCTGTGGCCCTAAATGGTTGCAAAATGAGCGCGAAAGACATCATTTTGCACCTCAATGATTTGGGCGGTGCCAACGGAATAGGCCTATTGGATCTGGTAGAGAACCGCTTGGTTGGCATGAAGAGCCGTGGCGTATACGAGACGCCGGGCGGTACCATTCTGTACAAAGCGCACGAAGTATTGGAGAGCATATGCTTGGACAAGATGACGATGCACGAAAAGCAAAAATTGGCCATTACCTATGGCGAGTTGGTCTACAATGGCCAATGGTTTACTCCTTTGCGCGAGGCGTTGGCTGCTTTTGTAGACAAAACGCAGGAGAAAGTCAACGGCAAGGTGCGCCTGAAGTTGTACAAAGGCAACGTCATCACCGCCGGCGTCGAAAGTCCCAATTCGCTCTATAGCGAGGATATCGCCACCTTTGGCGAGAGCGATTACAACCAAAAGGACGCGGAGGGGTTTATCAACTTGTTTGGTTTGCCCATCAAAGTGGCCGCTATGGTCGACAAGCAATAGCGTATGGCAAAACTGTGGGCCGGTCGCACCGACGGCAATATTTGCGCCGTTGCCGAAGAATTCAATTCGTCTATTTCCTTTGATAGGCGACTATTTGCCGAGGATATAAAGGGCAGCGTTGCGCACGCCGAAATGTTGGCGGCAAAGCATATCATTTCGGCACAAGAGGCTAGGCAGATAGTGGACGGATTGCTGGGTATTTTGGATGATGTCAACGCGGGTACGCTTGCGATAGACGAAAATGCGGAGGATATACACACGTTCGTCGAGCAGACGTTGACGGAACGCATTGGCGAAGCAGGCAAAAAATTGCACACCGCGCGTAGCCGCAACGACCAAGTGGCCTTGGATATGCGCCTTTATACGCGAAATGCGATAGACGATATGTCGAAGTCGCTCCGTCGTTTGATAGAGGTCATAGTCGCCAAGGCGGAGAAATATCAAGACACGATCATGTGTGGTTATACGCACCTGCAACGCGCGCAACCCATCACCTTTGGGCATCATCTGGCGGCGTATGCGTTCATGTTCTTGCGAGATTTGGATAGGCTACGGGATTGCCGCAAACGGCTAAATTCGTCGCCTATCGGTGCGTGTGCTTTGGCCGGCACCACTTATCCCACCGATCGTCAAATGGAAGCCGCCGCGCTTGGATTTGACGAAGTGGTGCAAAATAGCATCGACGCAGTGTCCGATCGCGATTATTTGGTGGAATTGTTGGCTGATCTGTCCCTTTTGATGACGCATATTTCACGCTTTGCCGAGGAGATTGTACTGTGGTGCAGTTGGGAATTCGGCTACATTAGGCTGAGCGATGACTTTACGACGGGCAGTTCGATTATGCCCCAAAAGAAAAACCCCGATATCGCCGAATTGGCCCGAGGCAAAACCGGAAGAGTATATGGCGACTTGATGGCGTTGCTCACCGTTTTCAAGGGATTGCCCTTGGCTTACAACAAGGATATGCAGGAGGATAAGGAGTCCGCTTTCGACGCCATGGATACCGTGGGTGAGTGCATCAATGTGTTTACACCTATGGTTGCTTCGATAGAGGCCAATGCCGATAAGATGCTGGCCGCGGCAAAGGAAGGCTTTATCAATGCCACCGACTTGGCGGACTATTTGGCGCAAAAAGGAGTGCCGTTTCGCACGGCATATCATACCGTGGGTAAAATCGTTGCCTATTGCGTAGCCAACGGCAAGACGCTCGAGGATATGGGTTTGGAAGAATACCAATCCTTCGATTTGCACTTTGCCGAAGACGTTTACCAAACCATTAACTTAGAGAATTGCGTCAGGCGTCGTATTTCGCAAGGCGGTACCAGCCCCGAGTCGGTCAGAAGGCAAATAGAGTATATCCGTGCAAAACTGAACTAAAACCTGTATTATTTACACGTATGGCATCGAAAATAAAAATTGTAGTAGTCGGTTTGGGCGTTGGTGGGCTGGTGGCAGCCACACGCTTGATGGACGATTCGTACAACAATGGGCTTGACTGCGACGTAACCATATTGGAGCGGCGCAGCGAGTCGGACGTCGTGCATGATTGGCACGACCGTTTTGACTTTCAATCGTTACGTTCGGCTTTGGGCATAGACGTGATGGCCGGAGACGACGGCAGTATAGAGGATAGGGCGGATAGTGCATTTGTCAGCCCATCCAAGAGAACTTCTATTAAGGTGCACTACTCCGCGGCCAATCGCCCTAAGGTCATTTGGAGACCCTATTTGCACAAAGTGATGGTGGACAATGCCGTGGCAAAAGGGGTGCGCATTCTATACGACACCGAGGTGCTGCGCCCCGCTTATCAAGAAGTCCAATCGGGCGATAGCCATGTGCAACGTATGTGCGGCGTGTATGCTGCAAGCAAAGACGGCGCAGTCGAAAAGTTTTATGAGGCCGATTTGGTGATAGACGCGTCGGGCGCATTGTCCGCGTTGCGCAGATCTTTGCCTCCCGATTGGGGTATAGAGGCGCTGCCTAGCCCCGGCGATATGTTCTATGCCTACCGCGCGTATCATCGTATAGTGGGATCTGTCCCGGACTTGCAAGCGCCATTCGAGGTCTATCTGATGCACGAAGGAGAGCAGGGGTTATCTTGGTTGTCTACTACAGCCAAAGCGGTGGACGTGCTCATCGGTCGCATCTATCCGATAGACGACAGCAAGGTGGCGGAGCAGTTGGATATATTCAAGCAGTCGCATCCGTGGCTGGATATGGCACTATTAGACGGCAAAAAGGCCGAATATGCTCTTATTCCCGTGCGCCGTCCTCTTGCAAAAATGGTGGGATACGGTTATGCCGCCGTCGGCGACAGTGCATTTATGACCTTGCCGAT
>CAMPCZ010000104.1 GCA_946648015.1 uncultured Clostridia bacterium | reverse complement strand
GCCGTCACCGACTTTGCGCCGGCCTTTGCCGCCACCATACTGAAACCGCCCGCATTGCAAAAACAATCCAACACGGTTTTATCCTTTGCATAGCGCGCCAGATTAAGCCTGTTCTCTTGTTGATCCAAAAAATACCCCGTCTTTTGCCCGTTGACGATATCGACGGCAAGATGCACGCCGTTTTCCTCGATCATCACCAATTCGGGCACCTCGCCCCATAGCAGCCCCTTGCGGGGTTCCAGCCCCTCTTTGGTGCGGACGGAAACGTCGCTGCGCTCGTAGATACCTTTGGGCGCAAACGTGTCCACCAAAATATCCACTATCATTTGCTTGCGCACGTCCATACCCAAGCACAAAAACTGCACCGACAGATAGTCGCCGTACTTGTCCACGATCAATCCGGGCAATCGGTCGCTCTCTGCAAATACCACGCGATACGCCTCTCTATACCCCAACGAAAGCCGAAACTCGTTGGCTTCGCGTATGCGCTCGGCGAAAAACGCTTGGTCGAACGTCTCCTCTCGCCGCGACACGAGGCGCACCAAAATCTTGCTAAGATGATTGATAAAACCGTATCCGATCAATCTGCCGTCGGCGGCGCGCACGCAAGCGATAGAGCCCTGCTTGTCTTTGCCCTCGATAGAAGCCACCTCGTTGGCGTATATCCACGGATGGTGCAGCACCCGTTTTTCTTCATTCTTTTTGAGTATGACCGTGTACATTAGTCCTCCAGTTTGCCCAATGCCTCGCGGCATGCGGTAGCCTTGGCATGTCGTATGCTGTCAGCCTCGGCCGCGCCAAGCAATATGCCGTCCACCGCAACCGTTACGGCAAATCGCGGTTTGGTTGCGGTGCCTACCGCCAGCTCGTTGACCGCAAGCGCACGTTTGCCCATGGCGCAGTATTCGTACAACCGACTGACGTAGTCGGTATTTTGAACCGTCGCCTCGCATATAAAGCGTTGGATAAAGCGCGTGGCCTCGTGCAGTCCGCCGTCCAAATAGACGGCGGCCACGATGCTTTCGATAAAATTGGCGCGCAACTTTTCGCTAAGCGAACGTAAAGATAAATTCTGTACTTTCAGCCATTTTGAAAGGCCGAAACGGTCGAAAAGATTGCACAAAACGGCATTGCTCACCATTTGCGCGCGCCGTTTGGACAACTCGCCCTCGGGGGCTGTCGGATAGGTGCGATATAAATACTCGCCCACGACAAAGTCCAGCAATGCGTCGCCCAAAAACTCCATTCGCTCGTAGTTGTCGGTGCCCACGGACGAGTGCGTCAGAGCGCGTTGCAGCAAGCTTTCGTCCGCAAAACGATATTCGATTTGATGATACAATGGTTCAAAATTACTCATCTTCCAACTGGAGCGTTTCGGCCAACCGATCGATCAAGTGCGTTTGGGCCATTTCGGCACATTGCAAAATGGCGGCGCAAAACGTTTTGGCCTTGGCGGAGCCATGCACTTTGACCAACGGCTTCTTGATGCCCAAAAATGCGGCGCCGCCGTATTCGGTATAATCCATTGTCTTTTTGATCTTTTTGAGGACGGGTTTGAGCAAAAGCGCTCCCAATTTGGCACGAAAACTGCCCTCGATACCCTCTTTTAACAAGCCGAATACGGCCGCCGCAGTGCCTTCGGCGCTTTTCAAGGCCACGTTGCCGCTGAATCCATCGGACACGATCACGTCATAGTCGCCCGACAATATCTCGCGTGCCTCTGCATTGCGCACCAAATTGAGGTCGCTTGCGGCCAAAAGCCTGTGCGCCTCTTTCACCAAGATATTGCCCTTCTCGTCCTCGGCGCCATTAGAAAGCAATCCGACGCGAGGGGATTCGGTACCATATAGGCATCGCATATACGCCGTGCCCATCTTGGCAAATTGCAACAAATATTCGGGTTTGCAATCGACGTTGGCGCCGCAGTCTACCAGCATAACGTGTCCGCCGGATACGGTAGGCAAAACCGGGCACAAAGCCGGGCGAAATACGCCTCTTATCCTTCCGCACAACAGAGTTCCACCCGCAAGCACGGCGCCGGTAGAGCCGGCAGAGACCGCTCCGTCCGCCGTTTCGAGCACTTCGAACATACGCACGATGCTGCTGTTCTTTTTGCGACGCACCGCCGCAACGGGCGCTTCGTTGCAATCTATCACGTCATCGGCGTTGCATATCTCTATGCGACGCGGTTTATCATATTCGGATAGCAAGGTATCGAGCACCTTCTCTTTGCCTACCAGCACGACGGATAGCGTGCTGTCCTTGGCAACTGCCTTTACGGCGCCTTCTACCACCTCGCGCGGAGCGTAGTCTCCGCCAAATGCGTCTACTACTATTTTCATCGTTCACCTCGTTATGCAAAAGTGGTAGGACAAAATATCCTACCACCTACTCGTGATATTGCCGAAAGAATTAGTCCTCTTTCTTTTCTTTGATCTCGACGGCTTGTTTGCCGTTGTACGCGCCGCAGTTGGGGCATACGCGATGACTTTGAATCGGCGTATGGCAATTGGGGCACTCGACCAAATTGACGGCTTCGATCTTCCAATTAGCCGCTCTGCTGTTTCTTCTTGCCTTAGAAGTTTTACATTTTGGTACTGCCATTGTTCGCACCTCCCGTTGGAAATATATCTTGTAGTACCCCGAAAGGATTGTTTTCTCCTATACGAGGTTGATTTTGTTGACAATTGCAATTGCCGTGGTTGCGGTTTTGTCCGCAAATAGGACACAGCCCCTTGCAATCGGGTTTGCACAATACCGTGCGCGGAGCACTCAACGCCACGGCCTCATCAATGATGCCATCCAGCACGTACTCGTCGCGCAAGGCGTCGTAGCATTGGCTATCGCGAGTCAGTTCTTCGTCGACCACGCAACCGCAATCGGCCGTGCACGCTACGCCGCACATATCGCAACAAGCGTCCACTTTGCCCTCGGTTTTGACGCGCAAATACGTTATGCCCTCTACCGTGGTATAACTTACGCTCACGCGCATGGGCTCGGCCAAGGTCGAATCGAGCAAGCTGCCTACGTCCTCATCGGTAAACTCGGCGTCGTACCTATAGGTGCGACCTTCTTGCGTGTTCGATAACGAAATGCGCATAGCATACCTCCGCAAATAGTATTATAAATGCAAAAAGTCGTATTGTCAAATAGATTTTGTATCAATTTCGACCTTATTTGCAATCGCCTAGATCTATTTGAGCCCCGACAGAGCCAACGTATCGCGCGCGATGACCAACTCCTCGTTGGTGGGGATCACATACACGTCCACGCGGCTGGATGCGGTGCTTATCTTGCGCGTAACGCCGTGGGCGCCGCTATTGGCTTCTTGATCCAATTCGATGCCGAGGTATTGCATATCTTCCAGCACCAACTTGCGCATATAATCGCTGTTTTCGCCGATACCGCCCGTCATCACCACCATATCCACGCCGTTTAATACAGCGGCATAGGCGCCTATATACTTTTTGACGCGATATGCAAACATCGTCAACGCCAACTCGGCGGCTTTGTTGCCCGACTCGGCCAGCTGTTGCAGGTCGCGGCAATCGCTGACGCCGGCAATACCCTTCATGCCACTCTTTTTGTTGAGATATACGTCTACGAATTCGCCGATATCCTCGATACCGCGTTTTTTCATAATCACGGGAATAACGGCGGGGTCGATATCGCCCGAGCGCGTACCCATCACCAAGCCCTCCAACGGCGTAAAGCCCATAGACGTGTCCATGATTTTGCCGTCTTTGACGGCGCCTACGCTGGCACCGTTGCCCAGGTGGCAGGTGATAATCTTCAGATCGTTGCGTCCCGCAATAGCGGCAGCCTCGCCCGATACGAACTTGTGGCTGGTGCCGTGGAAGCCGTACTTACGCACGCGCAACTCTTGATAATCCTCCTCGGGCAGCGCATAGCGATAGGCATAGTCGGGCATCGTTTGGTGAAAAGCAGTGTCGAAAACAGCCACGTTTGGCACGGGCAACATCTCGCGGCAAATCTCCATACAAGCGATATTGGCAGGCATATGCAAAGGCCCGAAAGGTTCGTTCTTTTTGCAAATGCGTATCACTTCGTCGTCGACAAGTGCCGATTGCTTGAAGTCCTCGGCGCCGTGCAGTACGCGGTGTCCGATGGCGTCAATCTCGTTCAGGGACGCTATGACGCCCAACTCTTTGTCGCACAAAGTGTCCAACACCAATTTGAGCGCCACTTTGTGGTCGGGCATATCGTGCATGATCTTGTGCGTATTGCCCCCCACTTTGTGCGTCAAAAAACTACCGTTGTCGCAAATCTTTTCGGCGACGCCCTTGCAGAGCACGACCTCGCCGTTCATATCGATCAGTTGATATTTGAGAGAAGAACTACCTGCGTTCAAAACCAATATCTTCATACGCTACCTCTACTTGCTTTGCAGAGCGGTGATGCTCACCACGTCCACCACGTCCTCTACGTTGCAACCCCTCGACAAATCGTTGACGGGAGCGGCAAAGCCCTGACAGATGGGGCCCACGGCCTCGGCGTTGCCAAGACGTTGCGCCAATTTATAACCGATATTGCCCGCTTGCAAGTCGGGGAAGATCAACACGTTGGCGCAGCCCGCCACTGCACTGCCGGGCGCTTTGAGCTTGGCTACGGTAGGCACGAGCGCCGCGTCGAGCTGCAACTCGCCATCGACGGCGAGGTCGGGAGCGGCCTCTTTGACCATAGCGGTGGCTTGTTGCACCTTGGTCACCACGTCGTGCTTGGCGCTACCCTTGGTGGAGAAGCTGAGCATGGCCACCTTTGGCTCTATGCCGCACAACACTTTGGCGGTCTCGGCCGAAGCAATGGCGATATCGCTCAATTGACCCGCGTCGGGCATGGGATTGACGGCGCAGTCGCCGAACACCATCACGCCGTCCTCACCATAGGGGCTACCCTCGGGCAAGCAAATGATGAACACGCTCGAAACGGTTTTGATACCGGGCGCGGTTTTGATAATTTGCAAAGCGGGACGCAACACGTCGCCGGTGGAGCGCACCGAGCCGCCCACCATACCGTCGGCGTCGCCGGCCTTTACCATCAACACGCCAAAGTAGAGGGGGTCGTCTATCAAGCGATACGCGTCCTCGAGGGTCAGACCCTTTGCTTTGCGAATATCGTACAACAAGTTGGCATATTTTTCTCTATCGGCGCAGGCCTTAAAATCCACTATTTCGATGCCGGAAAAATCGGCGCCTTGCACTTTGGTTGCAATCACGTCGGGATTGCCGAGCAAGGTGATTTTGGCAATGCCCGCGTCGCGGATTTTGAGGGCTGCATTGATGATGCGTTCTTCCTCGCCTTCGGCTAATACGATTCGCTTGCCAAGGGTGGCGGCTTTAGCTCTAATGCTTTGCATAAGTTTAGACATTTCGATCCTCCTAATTTACAAAACCGCGAGCGACGCACTTGTCTTGCCGGCGGAATTGTTGTATACTATGATAAATATAATTTATTCTGCTGAATAAATCAACTGATTGGAGCCAAAATTGTGAAATTCGTTTGCATCGTAGCCGAATACAACCCCCTGCACCTTGGCCACGTCTACCATATAGCGCAGTCGGCCGACCGTGGCGACGCCGTGGTAGTCGTAATGGGCGGAGATTTTTGCCAACGCGGATTGTCTACCGTTTTGGACAA
>CAMPCZ010000103.1 GCA_946648015.1 uncultured Clostridia bacterium | reverse complement strand
TATTTCATATAAATATAGGCGGGGTGGTTGACGACGTGAGTCTTTGTTTGGTCAAATATGGTGTTAGCGCAAGATAACTTTTTGAGAAAAATGACTACATTCCGCTGTTGCCGAAAAACGTCGCATGAGTCCCTCTTTCCGCAAAATGTGCTGCTTTCTCATACACCCCCCCGAAACTGCGCGAAGCGCAATATCACTCGCGAAGCGAATATAACTGGGCGAAGCCCAATGTAACTCGCCGCAGGCGAATATAACTGAAAGGAACCTGATTTGGTAGACAAATCAGGTTCCTTTCATGGCGGGGAAAATGGGATTTATAATGCTTTGGTCGTAAGCCCAACAAACGGCTTGCGTTATCTCTTTTTGTAGAGTACAAGTTCGGGGTCGGCGCCATTCTCGCCATAGGTACAGATGAGGATAAATTCCACGTTGGCCAAAACGCCAAAGCACCGCTTGGCGTCTCCAAGCGACACCAGTTGAGTGCCAAGATAGGTGATGTTGTCGTCGAGGAATTTGACCTTGGCGCCACCGGGCAGAGTATACTCCATGTTGACATAGGCACCCACCAAAGCGTGCAGTTTGTCTACCGTGGGCATGCCCTCGATATGCAAGGCGTTGATCTCCTCGATCAGTTGCTTCTTGAGCGCCTCGAAACGCCCGTTGTCCCCCAGCGCCTTGTGATTTTTCCAATATTTGAGGTTGGGGAGCACGCCCTTGATATACGTGCGTGCCTCCTCTCGTGGAAACCCCTCGCCCGCCATGTGCTCGACGCACACGTCGATGAGGTCGTCCATATCGTCATAGGTAAACGTGCCGTCGGCATAGCACCACTTGCAATACTCCTCGTTGAGGGCGCCGTCACTGTCGCGGCCCAAGATCGAGTCGTCCTCGAGGGGCATGCCACAACATTGACAGATAAGCTTGCGCGGGGAGCCCAGTAGCGTATTGATGGATACGTCGTAGAGTTTGGAAAGCAAGATGAGCGAGTCGGTGTTAGGCACAGTATCGCCGTTTTCCCATCGAGACACAGCCTGCCGCGTCACAAACAGTTTTTCTGCCAGTTCGTCTTGCGACCAACCCATTTTTGTCCTCAATTCGTATAGAATGTCCTTCGTGTCCATAGCGCAACCTCCATCATTATTCTACTACGTTTCGTTCGGTCTTTCAAGCAACTGCCCGTTGTTTTCCCTATTACTTCTCTCGCAAATAGACGCCCCTTGTCAAATGGATGGATAATTTTCTATCATCCCATTTTGCGCTTAGGGATGGGCTACTCGCTTCCTTCGTAGCCGTCCCTACCCCGCGCGATGTGGCGAATAAAGTGAGATTAATAATGACCCACGATTGGTTTTGCAAAACCAATAAAAAGTGCAATGCAGTATTTTGAGAGCGAAATGTACGCAATAGTGGAGATATAAAGAAAACGTTGTACGAACCCTGTTTTGACCAAAAGGCACGGTTTTCAGTACAACGTATCCCCTAAAACAAAAATGGGATAACTAGCGGAATCACTAATTATCCCATTGGCGGAGATAGTAGGATTCGAACCCACGAATGGTTGCCCATTAACGCGTTTCAAGCGCGCCTCCTTCGACCGCTCGGACATATCTCCATATCGTTTTTCAAAACTCTCCGGACGTATTCGGGAGAAGTGTTTGGTTAAAATTCATCTTGCGACCGTTGCGCGACGCTTTCTTCGCGCTCGGACCGATTGGTAGAGATCGCATCTCATATCGTAGCTTGCGTTGGCAGTAGTGTTGGCGCTATATACGGCGCCGAAGCATATCGTTTGCCGAGGGCTTGCGCCGAGACGGTCGCTTGCCGTCAAGCGCAATGGGGACTGCCGCCGTGCCTATTGGCTATGTTCGCACAAGAGGCCGGTATTATTGTATCGCAAAAGCGCGGCGGTGGCAAGAGGATTTTGGATTATTTTTTGTGCGGGGCACGTCGTGCGTCGGTTGGCGTAAGCCCTCGGCGAATACGTACCGCAAAAAGTGTAATTTTGCGGCGAACCAACGACGAAAGCAAGAGAAAACGAGGGGACGGGAGGCGAAAAAATGACCTGAAGCAGCCTTGCGGGCGCGCCGTTTGGCTTTGGCAGACCGGGGTCGCTACCACGAGGCGACAGCCGCCGCCGAGCACCGCCTGTCGGGCGCAAAAAAGGCACCGCGCTGTGGCGGTGCCTTGGCGTTTGCCGCGTAGGGATCAGAAGAAATCCCAGCGCGAATCGTCATCGTCGTCGTCGTCCTTTTCGTTTCGGATCACTTCGTCGATATCGTAGAAGGTGCTGCGCACGTCGAAGTCGAGATAGGCCGTGCTGACAGTGGGTTTGGCATTGCCGCGCGCAAAGTCGGGACAACGGAAGTTGGGCTCGAGCACGGTGCGCAGTTGTTTGTTGCCGCTTTGGCCGAACATACGCACGTAGGCCTCGCCCAAATGCAGTTGCGCCAAATCGGAAATGCGCACCAAGGGGACGTTGCCCGCGGTGAGCGACATATTGATGTCGCCCGTGTTGGATATGCCGTACGCCGCCCCTGCGCCGATGGTGTGGCCGAAGGACTGCGACACGGCCTCCAGCGTTTTGGTGTCGTTGGAACCGCAGAAGATGAGCTTGGCGTTGCCCGATATGTTGATGCGCACCGACTCGGTGTACAAGGCGTCCAACTGTTGGTAGGATTGCACGCCCAAATGCAACCACACGCGGCGTGACCGCATGGTGGTGATCCAGTTGCCGATGCTGGGCACGGTCATACCGCTGGTGGCAAACTCGTCCCACAGCACGTGGAAGTCGTACTGAGGATTTTCGTCGCCCACGTGTTGCAACTCGGCCATCAGTTGGCGCAAAAACAAGTTGCATACCATGTGCGTGGCCTCGTTGGTGCTGTCCACGATGAGGAAGATGGCGGTGGGTTTGTCGAGGTTGTGCACCACGTCTTCGATGCAAATATCATTGCCGCAGGTGAGATAGTTGCACGAGTGGTTGACCGCGCGGTTGAGGTGGTTGATGGTGCACATCAAAAAGCTGTCTCGGGTGATTTTGGCCTTGCTGTCCACGTAGTTTTCCAAGCGGCGCACGGGCGAATTGTGCTCGTGCAAACGCACGTATTTGATCAAACTCTCGCAGTCTTCTTGGCGGCTGTTGATGATGTTCACCAAATTGTAGAGCGAAAACTTTTCCTCTGTCATGCCGCGGCCTTCCACCAAACTGTCCTCCAGCATAGCCAAGATGGTGAGCGTGGTGATCTCGCGCGAGCCATAGTCCCACGAGGGGTCTCGCACGGTGGGCGGAATGGGGATAAGCGTTTCGACCAACGCAGGAATGAGGGTGTTGTAAAAGTCCTCTTCCTTGTTGATAAAGCACGCGAGGTCGGTCTTCCAGCTTGCGTAGTCGTCGCCGTAATCCTTGCCGTTGAATTGGTAGGGCGTTTCGTTGCGCTCGAGCACGCGCTTGGCGTCCTCGGCACGGTGGAACGAGCGCCAAATCAGCCCCAACGGATTGTATTTGTCGCTGATGAAGGGGCGGCTGCCGTCCAAAACGATGACGCGGTAGCCTTGCTCCTGCAACAGTTTTGCTTTTTCGCGGTAGATCTCGTGCTTGCTGTCCATAATGAGCATAGAGGGCTTGTCCGTACTGCGGGCAAAAAACTCGACCTGCGGCATAAAGAAGGACTGCGTTTTGCCCGAACCGGTGGAGCCTACCAACAAGGTGTGCGAGGGCTCCGCCACCAAGATGCGGCGCGCTCCGTCGCGCACAAAGTTGGCCACCGCCACTCCGCCGCCCGTGCTATAGGGGCGGGAGGGATCCACCTGCTTCAACGATTCGTCCTCGTCGTCGATGGTAAGCAAACGACTATCCTCGCAAAAATCGCGGTTGTGCAATTTGGTTGCTTCGTAGACTTCGTCTTGAAAGGTTTTCATAATTCCTCCTTTGGGTCAGAACCCTATTTTGGTGCCGCAGAAGTCCCGATTGGACTGAGCGGCATAGCCGTTGGCCTGCAATTCGTTGCGGCGCGCCCATATTTCGTCGGGCACACAGTCGATGAGGCCTTGCTCGTAGAGATCCAGCAGTTCCACTATGCGTTGCAACTCGTCGGCTTGGTTGTTTTGTATGCGTGCGACGCCCAGAGCCAGCCACAACGCGGACAAGTTGCCGCGCGTGCCGAGATGCACGAATTTGTCATAGGCTTCTTGCCATTTGCCGGTGGCCAGGCGGAAGCACGCCACCTCGAATTGGTCGGCTTCGTCGCGGCTGGTGGCGATCTGATGCATATGCATCAGCCAGCTACTGCGATCGCTGTAGCCCGCGGTTTGCAGCGCATAGCGCTCGGTTTGCTGCGTCAATACCTCGGCACGAGCGTTGAGCACCGCCTCGCGCAATTCGACTTGGTCGCCGCACAATAGGAGCAAAGCGTTGCGCACCTCTTGCAAGCGTATGTATTGGGGTTGTTGCGCCGCAAGCAAGGCCCGTTTGTCCTCGTCGGACAAAAACATACCGGCGGCAACGGCATCGATCAACGCGGCGCGACCGCGCTCGGTGTAGTAGCGGGAAGCGCAGATCTGTTCGGTCAGTTTGATTGCTTCTTGCATGGTTTGTTTCATTGTCGTTTCCTCCTTGCTTGTGTCGGTTTGTCCCATGTCGTCGAGGGTTTGCGGCGCGCCGTTTTTTCCCCCCCCTTGGTGCGGGTGCGCCGTGATGCCTCGACAACTTGGCAAGAATATATATAGACGGAGTTTTGGTGGAAGTAAACGGCAAATTTGCGGATTTTGAGCATTTGGGGTAAAACTTTTTAGTATCATCGTACACGCGCCCATCACACACTTGCGCGCAAGCGAATTTTTGTTGAAAAAATAAATATATTGTGCTATAATGATTGGTATTCAAAGAATAGTGCGCCGCATATACGGTGCCGAGGTCGAAAATGTCATTGTTGCTTGCGACGTTACTCAATGTATTCTTTATCGCATACTTTGCCAAAAAGAGGTGGTATGCGGCCGCTTTGTGCTATGCGTTGGGCGTTATGGTGCTGGCAACTTTTGTCTTTTTTACGAAGGAGATCCCTTACGTTAGCGACGGCATTCGCGTGCTTTTGGGCCCCCAGCGCTTCGAGCTTGTGTCCCGCTTCCTGTCCCTATACACTGCCACCGCATACGAGCCGTTTATGGCGGTGGAGTTGCTACTGCTGGTATCTACTATCATCGTCGTTTTGTCTACGGCGGAGACCATCGTCGTGTTTTGCCATAGCAAGCGCAACGGCGAGTACAAAAAAGCGATGCGCGCAAAGATCATGCTTCATACGCCCAACGTACACGTGGGATATGAAGAAAAAATTTATTTGTCCTATTGCTCCATGTTGTGTTGAGTGAAATAGTACTTTGCCATAATGGCAAGGCGATCGACCACCCTCATTTTGCCGCCTATATGCGGCAACGCAACATATTATTTTAATAGGAGATATTATATGAAAAAATTGAACAAGAAAGCGTTTACCATCGTCGAGTTGGTAATCGTAATTGCAGTTATCGCCATTTTGGCGGGCGTGCTGATCCCCACCTTCGTGGGCCTCGTGCGCAAATCCAGAGTAAGCACGGACACCCAACTCGTGCGCAACCTCAACACCGCATTGGCCGAGGACGGCGTCAACAACGAGCACAACACCATGACCGACGTATTGGCGG
>CAMPCZ010000102.1 GCA_946648015.1 uncultured Clostridia bacterium | reverse complement strand
TACAATTTGCATAGCTTGAGTATTTGCTCGTAGTTCAATTCAAACACGCCGTTTTAAAGCGAGAATTAGGCGCTCTTTTCATTTGCTAAACCTTAGAACGTAATGCGAACGCTGAATACGCCGTCTTTGGCCGAAGCGGACGCGGTGCCGCCGTGCAGTTGTACGATCTGCTTGACGATGGCAAGGCCTATGCCGCTGCCCTCTATCCCTTCGGCTACGTCTGCGTCGCGATAAAATCGCTCGAAACAGCGCGTTTTGTCCCCGTCGGCAAGGTGCAAAGCGTCATTTTCTACCAATAGGGTGGCCGCTTTGCCCGCCTTGAGCGAAATGCGTGTGAAAGTGGCGGCGTATTTGATGGCGTTGTCCAGCAAGACGCTCACCAACTGTGCCACAAGATCCAGATCGCCTTGTATGCAGACCCCTTTGTCGATATCCGTTGTCAGGCCTCTGTCTGCGGCGGTGAGGGCGGTGCGATATAGATCGACGTGTTCCTCCACGCATTCGGATAGGTCGAGGCGAGTTTTGACCACGTGCTCGGCTTCGTCCAGCCGAGAGAGCGACACCAAGTTTTTGACCATAGCGGATAGCCGCTTGACTTGGTGCTCGATTGCGGCCGTCGACTCATTTTCGCCGTATTCCAGTTGTAATAGCTCGTTGTTGGCCGAAATGATGGTGATGGGCGTTTTGAGTTCGTGCGAGGACTCGGTAACGAATTGCCTTTGCCGCTCGTACGCCTCCACGGTCGGTTTGACCGCGCGCCTTGAAAAGAGAAATACCAACAGCAATGTACCTAAAAAGGCCGCCGCCGAAACGATGAGGCTGATACGTAAAAATGCTCCGGCCGAGGTGAGCTGGCGATTGCAGTCGACAAACAACACCATGCCGCCGCCCTCTTGTATGCGGTAGCGGTACACCCCTATATAGCCGCCGGTTTTGCCGCGTTGCAGCGCGGTCTTAGCCATCGCCACTGCGTCGTCGTTGCTGACGGCGGCTATTTGCGACAAATTGGTGGTGTAGGAGCCGTCCGCTGCGACGCTCACCGTAAAGTAGCGCGTTTCGAAGGGGGTTTCGGCGTTGAAGTTTGCATGGCCGTTCGGCCCCCCATCGATGGGCGGTCTGTCGGCACGCGGACCTTGGTCGGGTGGCGTTTGGGCATCGTCGGGTGGTGCCATTGTGCCCGCAAATACGCCGCCTTCGGCATCGAGTGCGGCCAAAAGGTCGTCGGCGTCGCTGCGCACCTTGGCGTAGTTGGCCAAATTGATGACCAGCATAATGACGAAAATGACGGCCAACAAGGACGACATACTGGTGAGGATAAAACGAAATCGTAATTTGTTAGCCATTTCTTTTCTCCAACCGATAGCCCACGTTGCGTGCGGCTTTGATTTGATAGTCGGCACCCACTGCGTCGAGTTTTTTGCGCAAAGAGG
Organism: uncultured Clostridia bacterium; assembly: GCA_946648015.1. Classification (GTDB taxonomy): domain Bacteria; phylum Bacillota; class Clostridia; order Christensenellales; family CAG-1252; genus RUG14300. The sequence goes on along the minus strand of CAMPCZ010000102.1, from coordinate 4,256 downwards.
AGATGAATACCCACACTACGTTGATCTCGGCCTCGGCGTCGTAGTCCCACACGCTTTCCATTATGCGCTCGGTGGACAAATACATCGTATGGTTGCGAATGAGATATTCCATCAATTTGAATTCTTTGTTGGTGAGTCGCACCGTACTTTGCGCGGACAATTCGTAGGTGTCGGGGTGTAGGGTAATGTTGCCAAGCGTATAGGGCGACACCACTACGGCTTGGCGGCGCGTAAGGGCGCGTATGCGTGCCATCAATTCTTTCAGGGCAAAGGGCTTGGGCAAATAATCGTCCGCGCCCGCGTCGAGTCCCGCCACCTTGTCGTCCAATTCGGCCTTGGCCGTCAGCAACAATACGGGCGTGTTCAAGCCATCCTGCCGCATAAGTTTCAGCGCGGTGAGCCCGTCCATTTTGGGCATCATAATATCCATCACCACGCAGTCGTATTCGCCTTGGCGGGTGGCTGTCAGCCCTGCCTGGCCGTCGTAGGCGCAGTCGACCTCGTAGCCCGACAGCACCAGCACCTTTTGGACGGCTGCCGACAATTCCTTTTCGTCTTCTACCAATAGGATTTTCATACGTCACCTCACAAGTAGAGTATACGGCGCAAAATTAAAGTTTACTTTAAGAATATGCCCTACAATAAGTATAACAAAAGGTTTTTTGAAATGCAACGTCGGTCGCCAAAGTGCGATAGTATTCGCAACAAAAATAGTATTTACAAAACTTGGAAAGTGCGGTATAATTAAAAATGGCTGAAAAGCACACAAGGAGCAAAAATGAAAAATAGCGTTGATTCCTTTTCTAACAAACGACAACTCAAAAAGTTGGAGCGCTTGGCCAACCTCATAGAGGGCTTGGCGCCTACCTTCGCCGCCAAAACCGACGCCGAGTTGCGCGCCTATACCGACGTGCTCAAGGGTCGCCTGAAAGAGGGCGCCACCACGGACGATCTGCTGCCCGAGGCGTTTGCCTTGGTGCGGGAGGCGGCAACGCGCGTATTGGGAATGCGCCACTTCCATGTGCAACTGCTGGGCGGCATTGCCTTGTATCAGGGCCGTATAGCCGAGATGTGCACGGGCGAAGGCAAAACGTTGGTGGCCACCTTGCCCGCCTATCTGTTGGCGCTGGAAGGCAACGGCGTGCATATAGTAACGGTCAACGAGTATTTGGCGATGCGCGATAGCGAGTGGATGGGGCAAGTGTACCGCTTTTTGGGCTTGACAGTAGGCGTGATCTATAGCCAACAGCCTTTTGACGAAAAGAAGCGTATGTACGCTTGCGATATCACCTATGGCACCAACAATGAGTTTGGATTCGACTATTTGCGCGACAATATGGTGAAGAGCAAAATGCGCAAGGTGCAACGCGAGCTGCGCTACGCTTTGGTGGACGAGGTGGATAGCATTCTCATCGACGAGGCGCGCACGCCGCTCATCATTTCGGGCCCCACCAACGAGACCAACGAGGAGTACGTCAAAGCAAACCGCTTTGTGCGCGGGCTGGACGCCCCCACCATGGAGCGTCGGCCCGAAGAGGACAAACTCAGCAAATTGGGGCGCGCCCTCACCGGCGAGGCGCTGGAAGAGGACGGCGACTACGTTATAGACGAAAAAGAGAACACCATTCGCCTGACGGACGCGGGCGTGGCGAAAGCCGAAGCATTCTACGGATTGGAGAATTTGTCCGACGGTGAAAACCTACAGTTGCAGCACATCATCAACCAAGCGCTCATTGCCAACTATTTGAAAAAGCGGGACGTCGACTACGTCGTCAACGACGGTGAGGTCATCATCGTAGACGAGTTTACGGGGCGGTTGATGATAGGCCGTCGCTATAGCGAGGGTTTGCACCAAGCCATCGAGGCCAAAGAGGGCTTGCAGGTGCGCAACGAAAGCAAAACCTATGCGACCATCACCTTCCAAAACTACTTCCGCCTGTATCGCCGCTTGTCGGGTATGACGGGTACCGCCAAAACCGAAGAGCAGGAGTTTCAAACCATCTATGGGCTGGACGTGGTGTGCATTCCCACCAATTTGCCCGTGCGCCGTGTGGACGAAAACGACCGCCTCTACAAGACCAAAAAAGGCAAGATAGCGGCCATCGTGGCGGACATTCGCGCTTGCTACGAAAAGGGGCAACCCGTGCTGGTGGGTACCGTCAGCGTGGAGAAGTCGGAGTTGCTCAGCAAAGAGTTGCACCGTGCCAAGATACCGCACAACGTATTGAATGCCAAAAATCACGAAAAAGAGGCCGAGATAGTGGCCCAAGCCGGCAAAAAAGGTATGGTAACCATCGCCACCAATATGGCGGGCCGTGGTACCGATATTTTGCTGGGTGGCAACCCCGCGTTTTCCACCCGCGCCAAATTGGCCGCGTTGGGGTATTCGGCAGAGGTGATCGCCGACGTGTCGGGCGTGCTCAATACGGCCGCCGACGACGAGTTGCACCGCAAGGCCAAAGAGGAATATGACAAATACTATGCCTTGTTCAAAAAGGATACGGACGCCGAAAAACAGGTGGTAATAGGATTGGGCGGTTTGCGTATCATTGGTACCGAGCGCCACGAAAGCCGCCGTATCGACAACCAGTTGCGCGGTCGTGCGGGGCGTCAGGGCGACCCCGGCAGCTCGGTATTCTACTTGTCGATGGAGGACGACTTGTTGCGTATATTCGGCGGCGAAACCATCTACAATATGGCCGACCGCCTCAATCTGCCCGAAGATATGCCCATTACCGTCAAGATGCTCACCAGCCAAATCGAGCGCGCGCAACAACGCATAGAGGATCGCAATTACAGCATTCGCAAACACGTTTTGGCCTACGACGACGTGATGAACAAGCAGCGCGAGGTCATCTACGGCGAGCGCGAAAAGGTGCTGTCGGGCGTGGATATCCACGAGGAGATCCTGAAAATGATACCCGAAGTGGTGGCCGGCGTCGTGATGGAAGTGGTGGATTATAGCGAAGACTTCCGCAACTGGGATTATCAAAAGATCAACGAGTACCTCGAGGCGCGCATTTTGCCCCCCGGCACCAATGCCGTAGATCAAGTGCTGGCGGCCGAACTCAATATCGATCACGTGATCGACGGCGTGTTGGCCAAAGTGTTGGAGTGCTACCAAACCAAGATAGACAACTTCAACCGCGACGCCAAGATATGGGCCGCCAACAACAACAAGCCCGTTGCACCCACTTTCGCCGACATCGAGCGCGACTATATGTTGCGTGTGGTAGATAGCAATTGGATAGACCATATCGACAATATGGACGCGTTGCGCAAAGGCATAGGCCTGCGCCAGTATGGCCAGCGCGACCCGGTGCTCAGCTATCAGCAAGAGGGTTACGAAATGTTTGAGGCGATGATCGCCAACATTCGCGAAACCGTGGTGATAGAGTTGATGCGCATCAATCCGCAATTTGACCTACAGCCCAAGCCGCAGGTGAAGTTGCGCGATTATCCCGAAAATCTCGTGACCAACGAGCAGGGGCAAGCCGTGCGCAAAGAGGCCAAAGTAGGACGCAACGATCCTTGTCCGTGCGGCAGCGGCAAAAAGTATAAGTTCTGCCACGGCAAAAACAACAATGCCTAACGAAATAAGCGGAGATTTCTCCGCTTTTTTTTAACGTTTTGGGGCGTGGAATGGAAGAACTTGCTATGCTTGCCGCCTTTATCCATCCAAATGAGGACGGACAGCGCAGCACTTGGGTGAAAAAGCAGTTTGAGGTTGCTCGTTTTGACTCTTTGCGAGAGCCGGATATAAAGTACCGAATACATGATGAGGACAAGGAAACGATAAAAAAGTATAGAAAATAAAAAAGAAATCGGTTCACAAACGTGTCATTTCGCACCTCGAACATTGTTCGCAGCGAGCCCGATTTCATTGTTATTATACGTTCTTGTTTAACATTTGTCAACTACTAAATCGAATTTGTCTACCGTTGGCGGTTGCACCGCAGGTACCTTTGGTTCGTGGTGGTATAGGCTAGCGCCATACCACGGCGCAAGGAGGACAAGGAAACGATAAAAAAGTATAGAAAATAAAAAAGAAATCGACCCACAAACGCGGCATTTCCACTATCGAACATAGTTCGCAGGAACATCGATTTCATTGTTATTATACGATTTTGTTTAACATTTGTCAACTACTAAATTGAATTTGTCTACCGTTGGCGGTTGCACCGCAGGTACCTTTGGTTCATGGTGGTATAGGCTATCGCCATACCACGGCGCAAGTCGGCGCTATAATCGCGCCT
>CAMPCZ010000101.1 GCA_946648015.1 uncultured Clostridia bacterium | reverse complement strand
AGCGCCTAGTGTACTGTGCGTACACGACGCGAGCGAACGAGCGAAAGTGCGCTCAATCGCTCAATTATTTGATGAAAGCGCAGAATGCTTTGTGCGCTTGCCAAATATCCACCTTGGCGATCAACTCGTAGGGGGCGTGCATACTCAACACGGGCACACCGAGGTCCACGGTGTCGATGTTCCAATTGGAAAGGAATTTGGCGACGGTGCCGCCACCGCCCAAGTCCACGCGGCCCAACTCGCCGGTTTGCCATACCACCTCGTCGCGGGCGAACACACCGCGCAAGTGGCCGATAAACTCGGCGGAGGCGTCGTTGGAGCCGGATTTGCCGCGCGCACCCGTAAACTTGCTCATTGCCACGCCGTAGCCGGCATAGGCGGCGTTGCGCGCCTCGAAGGCCTCGCGATAGGTGGGATCGTAGGCGGCGGTAACGTCGGCGGATAGACATTGGCTATGCGCGCGCAATACAGCCGAGGACACGCCGTAACTTTGGGCGATGCAATCCATCAGGTCTTTGAGCAATACGCTCTGCATACCCGTAGCGCCCTCGGAGCCGATCTCCTCTTTGTCCGCGAGAATGGTCAACACGGTTTGGTCTGTCTCGGTCTGCAACGTAGCGGTGATTTCGGGATAGGCGCACACGCGGTCATCGTGGCCGTAGCCCGCGATAAAGGCGCGGTCGAAGCCCACGTCCTTGGGTTTGTAGGCGGGCACGACCTCGATTTCGGCCGAAAGGAAATCTTCCTCGTCGATGCCATACAATTCGTTGAGATACGTGAGCACGTTTTGCTTGACGGCGTCCTTATCGACGTCGAGCGCGGGAATACCGCCGACGATCACGTTGAGATTTTCGCCCGGGAAAGCCGACGCCACGGTTTTGGTGGAGATATCTTGGCTGAGGTGGGGCAACAAGTCGGTGATATAGAAGACGGGATCGTTGTCGTCCTCGCCTACCGACACCGTGATCTTGTCGCCGTTTTTCAGCACGATCACACCGTGCAAAGCCAAAGGCACCGTGAGCCATTGGTATTTTTTGATACCGCCGTAGTAGTGCGTTTTGAAGTAGGCGATATCGCTGTCCTCATAGAGGGGCACCTGTTTGAGATCGAGGCGGGGGCTATCGACGTGCGCCACTAGTATGCGAATACCCTCTTTGGCCACGTCGGCCTTGCCCGCTTTGATGAGAAAAAGACTCTTGCCGCGATTGTTGTAGTACAACTTGTCGCCGACGTTGATCTTATCCCCCAACGCGTAGGGTTTGTAGCCGGCTTTCTCCACCATTTCCACGGTTTCGGCCACCACTTCGCGCTCGGTCTTGCCGGCCGCCAAAAAGGCCTTGTAGCCCTCGGCGTAGGCATTGATCTCCGCGCGCTCTTCGCTCGATTTGGTGTTGTTTGCATTGGTACGTTTGTAGATTAAATCACTCATAATTCACCTCACAGAGTTTATTTTTATATCGCTTGGCTGCGTACTTCAGTACACCAGCACAGTAATATGCATTTCATTAAGACCTACTATCATCTTGGCTACCGTGGCGAATCGGGACGACGTACCGCCGTATGCCGTATACTGCGCCAAAGCAGTTTGAACGGCACTGACGGCCGCATCCTTCGACTGTGCGAAGCTAATACTGATATCCACCACGCAAGTCATCGTGCTATGCGACTGCATTTGCGTCATTATAGTCAGGAAATAGTCATTGAGTTCCGCTTGACTATCAAAGCGATAGTCCACCATTTCGTCCGCCGCAATGGTATAATAGAAGTATTGGTAGGTATTGACGATGGTCGTCGCCGCTATATCGGGCGCGGTGATCTGACTTTGCAAAAAACCATCGTCTTCCCGTTGTGTTGTGGTAAACAAGAAATAGCTGTAGTTACGAATAACTATATCTGTACCCGACAACGTAGCTCCCGAGTTGGCCCAAGTGCAATCCATCAAAAACCATTCGCTGGTGCCGTCGTGATCCGCGTCTACCCAAACGGCATTCCAGGCATGCCCGTTCTTGTGTTTGACTGTATAGCCGCAAATCCGCACGCACCGAATGTCCTCTATACCGGCAAAAATGCACACCGCCTGCGCAATGCCGTCGCACACGCCGACGCGATACAAGATGGGGCCGTCGGCATAGAAGGACGTGCAGGAAGAGGAAGATTTGGAATATCTCGAGTTATCCAATATCGAATAGTCGTAGTGCACCTCATTGACAAACCATTGGTAGATCGCCGCCAGCTTTTGCAATTCACTCATCTCATCGGTTATGATTTGCCGCAAAATCGCCTTGGCCTCGTTGAGTACCGTTTCGGCTTTTGACCCTTGCACGGGTTGCGGCAAATAGCCGCTTTCAAAGGCAAAGAAGAGTTGGCTCGGCGTGCGCACCTCGATAGCGTGGGTGCGAGAGTAGTAGGGAAAGTCATCGAAGTCGTCGGCACGCGGCGTACCGACGGGTGCCATGTAGGTAGTATACTGCGGCGATTCTTGCTTTTCGACGGGAGTAAACGTATAGCAGACCCCATCGATATCCGTATCGGAGGGATAAATTGTGTCGTATTTGCCAAGCCAAGACGTAACGTTGATGCAGAACACCTGCGAACTGGGATAGGTGCCCAAATACGTACTGTCGGAATAATAGCTGTAGTAGCTGAGGTCATATAGCGCCTCATTGAAAAAATCGCTCTGGGTCATTTCAACGTCCAATTTGAAGTATACGTCTATATCTATGGTGTCAATATGCAACAGCACCCAGTCGAGGAATAGCGCCGCCATTTGATAGGTGTCGAAGTTACCGTCGGCATGGGTAACGTAGGGATTGTCGCGCGTATTGCCCACAAGCACTTGGCGGAAGGTAGCGTCGTAGTCCCACAGTGCCGAACTCCCGCACCAAACGCACAACCTTCCCTCATAACGGTGCGACGCCAAAGGCTCGCTTTGCGACGTATCGGTATAGGCGTCGCCGCAACGCGCGCATAGATAGTCGACGTAGGCCAAGGATTGACAAGTAGCCTCGTGTGCCGTCGCCACATAATCGTGGCCCAAAGCCTCTACGACCTCGCTTGCCAAAAGCGCGTTACACACCGTGCACAGGCGGCGGCGCGCACCTTGCTCGGTACAAGTGGCCTCTGCCGTAATCTCCCATTCGCCCTCTACGTGCCCCGTAGCCGGCACAACGTAGGTGCCCAACTGCTCGCCGCATACCGCGCATATCGACTTGCTGCTACCCGTTTCGGTGCAAGTAGGCGCAACGAGGCTCACCTCCATTGCGCTATGCCCCACGGCCGCGATCGCCGTATAATCGGAATAGTCGCAACGCGTACAGGTATTATAATCCGCATATCCGTCCTCGGTGCAAGTGGCCGAAACGCCCTCGTGCCATACGTAGTCGTGCCCCAAAACGGCGATCGGTTCTCGGCCGTATTCCTCGTCGCAAACGGTGCAAACGATATATCGCTCGCCCGCCTCGGTGCAAGTAGGCAACCGTTGGGTCGTCCACTCTCCGACGTGGCCCGTGGCAGGCAACAGTTCGATATCGTCGTAGTCGCAGCGCGTACACGTTCTATACGCCTTGTAGCCGGCTGCGGTGCACGTGGGTTCGAGGCCCTCGTGCGATACGTAGTCGTGCCCCAAAGGCGACAATATCAACTCTTCCAAAAGCGTGTGGCACACCACACATTCCACATATTCAAAACCTTCTTGCACACAAGATGCCGCTCTTTCGACCACCCACTCGTCGGGCGTATGCGGCAACGTGGCAATTTCACGCGAAGATAGCTCGGCGTGGCATACCGTGCAACAAACGACCTCTTGCCCCAAAGCGGAACAAGTGGCATCGAGCACCACGGTCCATTCTCCCTCGCTGTGTCCCGTGGCAGGCAAGGCCGCATATTCATCATAGTCGCAGCGGGCACATGTGCGATAGGCCGCATATCCCGCCTCGGTACAAGTGGGAGCGAGCGCGTCGTGCCATACGTAATCGTGATCCAACACCGCCAGCGTGCGCTCTTCCAGAATGCTTCGGCAGACAACGCACTCGGTGAATTGATGCCCCGTAGCGGTGCAAGTGGCCCATACGTCCGTTTGCCACTCACCCGCGGTATGAGGTGCAAAATCGATCTCCCGGGTTGCCAACTCCGCCGAGCAAACGGTGCAATAGCGGCTTTCGCTCCCCTTCTCAGTGCAAGTCGACGCAGATACCAACGTCCAATCCCCCTCGGTATGCCCCGTGGCGGGGATCACGGTGCGATCGTCGTAGTCGCATCGCGTGCAAGAGCGGTAGGCCGTATGCCCTACCTCGGTACAAGTAGGCGCCTGCCCATCGTGGGACAAGTAGTTGTGCCCCGAAGCGACAACGACGCGGGTGTCCATCAGCACGCTGCAAACCGCGCATTTAGAGGTCATCTCGCCGTCTTGGGTGCAAGTCGCAGGCGTCGTCAACTCCCATTCGGCGGCACGGTGAGGCCCCAAAGGCAAATCTTCTCTGTCGTTGTAGTCACAGCGCGTGCAAGTGCGATAGGCCGTGTAGCCGTATGAAATACAAGTAGGCGCCAGCCCATCGTGGGACAAGTAGTTGTGCCCCAAGGCAGGCATAGTCTCGGAGGAGATCACATCGGCGCATACCGTACAAGTGTTTTGGCGAAGCCCGCCCACCGTGCAAGTAGGTTCGTTTACTACAGTCCAACCACTCGGGGTATGACCAAAGCTATGCTCCACCGTATAGGTCGTATAGTTGCAACGACGGCAAGTTTGATATGCCAAGTAGCCGTCGATGGTACAGGTGGCGGGTTTTGCCGCATGTTCCACTACGTAGTGGCCCAAAGCCGGCGTTTCTTGCAGGTACTCGTCGTTGCAACGCGCACAAGTATACCGAGAATATCCTACCTCGGTACAAGTCGGTTGGCTCACTATTTGCTCGCGGTAATCGTGGCTATAGGCCCGCATAACGCGCGTTTGCATCACCATACCGCACACCGTGCACATCGTCTGCTCCAATCCTGCCGTAGTGCAAGTCGCGGCCTGCTCCTCTACCCAACCGCCTTCAAGATGGCCCGGGGATTCTATGAGGACAAAAGACGTGTAGTCGCAACGCGTACACGTATCGTAGGCGGCCCAACCGTCTTCGGTGCAACTCACGGCCTTGGCGTCGTGCGCAACGCGGTCATGCCCAAGTGCGCGCGTAACTTCCTGGGGCACCACCACCTCTTGGCATATAGCGCATCGGGCACCCTCGGTCAATCCCGTTTGGGTGCAAGTAGCGGCGACCGCGGGCATTACGACAAGTTCGTGCCGGCATACTTCGGGCTGAGCCTCCTCCCAACGAAGATACACTTTGACGTTTTGGTTTTGCGAGCGCGTTTTGATGTCGTGCATAGTCGTTTGTTGGGTAAAATCGGCGTCTAAATAGTAACCCGCCAACGTATAGCCGTCGTTTGCAAAATCGCGCAAAGACGCAATATCATCTATGGTAGTAGCGGCAGCGCCATTGTTGGGATAGACGGTGATCGTATAATTACCGCCACAAGCCACGAAAAGCAGTGACGCCCCCAACAGCACGCAAACAAAACTCAAAACAAGTATGTATTTCCTCATATTTCCCCCTCAGTACTACATGCGACAATTGCGTGTAGGCGTGCAAATATTCCCAAAAAATAGTAACATATATCTATATATTGTGTCAAGCCATCGCCGACAATCGGCTGTATTATTCGGCTGTAATA
>CAMPCZ010000100.1 GCA_946648015.1 uncultured Clostridia bacterium | reverse complement strand
AAGCCCTTCGACGATCGCCGTTTTGCCTACGCCCGGCTCACCGATGAGCACGGGGTTGTTCTTTGTGCGGCGCGATAATATTTGAATGACGCGTTCTATCTCTTGAGAGCGGCCGATAACGGGGTCTAATTGGCCTTTTTTGGCGCGCTCGGTCAGGTCAAAGCCGATTTTGCCCAACGCCTTGTTTTTGCTAAGGTCGCCGTCGCCGCCTCTCTCTTGGCGCATATTCGGCGCGTCCTCTTGCTCGTCGTCTTCGATACGTTCATCATCGCCCTCCTCTTCTTGCTCGCGCATATCCTGCGGAATGTTGAAACGGAAAGTGATATTGCCCATTTGTCCCAACGCGTCCAACAAATCGTTTTTTTGTTGCGCTTGGCGTGTGTTGTTGATGTTGTCCAGCATCACCTTGTACAACTCGTCTGTATCCATACCGTGTTCCTGCATAATGGCGGTAGCGCGGCTTGGCACGTACAAAAGTCCCAAAAACAGATACAATTCGTTGACGGAACCGTTGTTGTATTTGCGCGCCAAGGCGTTGGCGTGGTCGATTACCTTTTGGGTGAGGTCGCTGACTTTTACGGCGTTGCCGCGCGGCTCGCTGTAGTTGAAGTATTGTTCTACCGAGGGGCGTGTGATGCCGTACTCGGACAGCATGATCTGCACCCTGTTGCGGTAGTGCAACAAGCCCGCCAAAACGTGCTCCGGCTTGAGTTCGCCGCCTGTGCGCGAAGCCTTGGATATGGCATAATTCATGCCGAATTTGGTTGTATAGTCAAAATTGTCGAAATTCATATTATTACCTCCTTAGGTCTTCCAGATATTTGAGGAAGGATTCTTGTTCATTTTTGTCCACCGCCAGGTGGTTGAAAGCGTTTATGTAGCCGAATCGGTTGCCCACGTCGTAGCGTGTGCCCGAAAACTTGCAATATTGCACCATTCGTTGTTTTGCCTCGGTTGCCATAGCGTCGGTAAGCCACAGTTCGCCCTGTCGCACCGCCGTCTCGCGCAAGATATCGAAGCCGTGCTTGTCCAATACGAATCGTCCGAGGCTGGTAAGGTCGCCTATTAATTCCCCTTGGGGCTTTTCGATTATCTCGCTGACGGCACCGTTACGCTCGGTTTCGGCACGTCCTACCACCAATGCGCAGGTGCGTAAGATATCCTCGCTTTGGCTCTGCACGCCCACTACCGAGCAATAGCCGTGCTCGGCCGACACGTCCAGCAGTTGCTTGGTGGCGGGCGGGGTGCCCACTATGATGTCGTCGCCAAACAGAATGGCTACCGTTTCGCCGGCGGCAAACTCGTAGCCGCGCATGATGGCGGCGCCGCTACCGTACAAATTGCCTTGATAATTGAAACAAACGCCAATATGTTTGCCCTTGCAGTTGTACTCGTACATACCGCCTTTGTCAAAGGTGCGGGGCGTTTCGGTGCCCGCAAAATATTTGGCCACCATTCCTTTTTCGTGATTGATGACGAACAATATCTCGTTGATACCCGAATTGACCGCCTCTTCCACAATGTATTCGAGCGTGGGTTTGGTGCCGATGGGCAGCATTTCTTTGGCTATCACGTTGGTGATGGGTTGCATACGCGTACCATGGCCGGCAACAGGGATAATGGCTTTGTTGATCATATAATCTCCTTTGTCTTGCAACGATTGCAAGAACGATTTTTTTGTTGTATACTACGGGTATGAATAAACCCGATTTTTCTCGTATTATTTTGCACGTGGACGCCAACAACTTTTACGCCTCGTGCGAATGCGCTCGCAACCCCGCTTTGGTGGGGCAACCTTTGGTCGTGTGCGGCAATCCGCAAAAACGCAAAGGAATCGTGTTGGCCAAGTCGTACGAAGCCAAGCGGTATGGCATCAAGACGGGAGATACCGTGTACTCTGCCGAAAAGAAATGCCCTAATCTTATTTTGCTTCAACCCGACTTTTCTATTTATAGCTTTTATAGCAAAGCGCTGTTTGCTATCTACACGCGGTTTACCGACCGTGTGGAATGTTTTGGAATGGACGAGTGCTGGCTGGACGTTACCGGCTCTACCCGCCTTTTTGGCGACGGCAAACAGATAGCGGATACCATTCGCCAAATCGTCAAGGACGAATTGCATTTGACCGTTTCGGTCGGCGTTTCCTTCTCTAAAGTGTTTGCCAAGTTGGGCAGCGACTACAAGAAGCCCGACGCAACCACCGTGATAGACCGCGACAACTATCGGTCGCTCGCCTGGGGCTTGCCCGTTGAGGACATGATCATGGTGGGTAGGCAGACCCAAAAGACCTTGCGCAACATAGGCATACTGACCATTGGCGACCTTGCCAACGCCCCCGAGTCGATATTGCACGACAAATTGGGCATAAACGGCGTCAAATTGATACACGCCGCGCAAGGGTTGGAGGAAGGCGAAGTGTTGCACTACTACGACCACGTGATACCCGAAAGTATATCGAACGGTACCACCACTTCGGTGGATATCGAACGCCCCGAAGAAGCACTGTCGCTCACTACTACGCTGGCGGATATGGTCATGACCCGTCTGCGCGGCTATGGCTTGCGTGCAATGGGGTGCTTCGTGTACTGTCGTGCCAACGATTTTGTCGGCTGGGGCGGCACAATGAAATTGGAATCTCCCATCGGCTCAGCCAGCGAACTGATAGACAACTGCACCCAGATGCTGACGTCTTTGTGGCACGATCACAACATGGTACCTTTGCGCTCGGTAACGTTGGGCGTATCGAGGCTTATCGGCGACGGCGAAGCCGTGCAAACTTCCTTATTCGATACCGTAGACCACCAGCGCAACACCTCGGCCGATATGGCGGTGGATAGAATACGCGCTAAGTTCGGCAAAAACGTCATAAGCCGAGCGGCAAGCCTGACCTACACCTACACTACGGACGAAATACTGGACGACAGCACCTACAAACCCTTCAAAAAGAATTGATTTTGCAAAAAATCGTTTGACTTTTGGCAAGGTGTGTAATATAGTAGTATCATCAATCGGTTAGCGAAAGGTAGGTGAAAGGAATGTCAGTAGTCAAAGTACGAGAGGGTGAATCGTTGGACAGCGCCATCAAACGTTTCAAACGTCAATGCACCAAGGAAGGTATCATCGGCGATATCAAACGCAAAGAGGCTTATGAGAAACCCAGCGTCAAGCGCAAGAAGAAGCAAGAAGCCGCTCGCAAGCGCAAGAACAATCGCGACTAATCCTAGTCCCTACCGCACCCCTGTGGTGCGGTTTTTTTATGCCATTCTGTCCGCCAATTGGTTGCCGCCCAAGATATGCACGTGCAAGTGCTCTACGCTTTGGCAACCGTTTTTGCCTTTGTTGCTGACCAAACGGAAACCGTCTTTCAGTCCCAATTCGTCCACCATAGTAGACAACTTTTTGATGCACTTTGCCAAGGTGGCGGCCTGCTCGTCCGTCATCTCAACAATGTTGGCATAGTGCTCTTTGGGCAATAGCAACAAGTGTACCTCGGCCTGCGGATTGAGGTCTTTGATGATCTTCATATCCTCGTCATCATACACAGTGTTCGAGGGGATCTTGCCTGCAATTATGTCGCAAAACACACACATACTATCTCCTTTATACGATTTCTGCCAGCATACCGTCTTGGTATGGGGATAGGCAACGTACCGTATACACGTCGTTGGGTTTGCACGTTTGGTGCATAGGAATGTATACCTTTATGTAGTTGTCGGTATGTCCCTGCATATACATACCGTCGGTATGTTCGGTAACCGCTTGCAGTTCGTAACCGATAAAACTATGTATAAAATTGTCAAACAACTCGTTTTTGACCTCGGTCATCGCTTTTACGCGGCGCGCCATCTCGTCCGCAGCAATGGGCGGTAGACTGTAGGCGCGCGTCCCTTGCCGTCTGCTATACGGAAACACGTGCACGTTGGCGAACTGCATTTGCCGCACGAACTCGAGCGAATGTTCGAATTGTTCGCTCGTTTCGGTGGCAAAGCCTACGATAACGTCGGTGGTGATGGCCGCCAACGGGAAATACTCGCGGATAAGCGACACTTTTTCGGCATATTCGCCCGTAGTATAATGCCTGTTCATACGGCGCAAAGTCTCGTCGTCTCCCGCTTGCAAGGATAGGTGAAAGTGGGGACAAAAGTTGCCGCTCGTCTTCATTGCCCGCAAAAACTTGGGTGTGATGACGCCCGCCTCCAACGAGCCGAAGCGAAACCGAGCCGGCACGTGGCTAAGCGTGCGCACCAAATCGGTAAGGTCGCGGCCAATATCTTTGCCATACGATGCGGCGTCGATGCCGGTAAGCACTATTTCGTGTGCCGTAAGCGCACGCAGATTGCACTCCACCAATATATCCTCCAGCGAACGACTGCGTGAACGGCCGCGAAGATACGGCACTATGCAATAGGAGCAGAAGTTGTTGCATCCGTCTTGTATTTTGACGTTTTCACGGGCGCGCGTTCCTTTGCCGAAGGGCATCGTTTCGTATTGGGTGGGCAAGGGAATGTCGGCTTGTCCCTCGGGCAAGTCGCATACTGCCATTTTGGCGGCGTTGCCGCCTATGTAGGTAACGTCTTTGCCTGCAAATTGGGCAGGGTTGTTTTGGGCGGCGCAACCGATGACGTACACGCGACTCATAGGATTATACTTGCGCACTCTCGCCACGCATTGTCTACTCTTTTTCTCCGCCTCTTGGGTGACGGCGCACGTGTTGATGACGTAGCAATCGGCCGCCGCCATTTCTTGTATGACGGTGTGCCCCTGCTCTTGAAAACGAGCGGCAATGGCGTCGCATTCGCACTGGTTGACTTTGCAACCCAAATTGATGATGGCTATTTTCATAGTTCCTCCGTGAGCGCGCTGAACGTACCCAACGCCACAATGGCTGCTGTTTCGGCTCGCAGTATACGTTTCCCCAAGCTAAACGTTGTTGCCCCTGCGGACAGTGCCATTTGCACTTCCTCCGGGCTAAACCCTCCCTCGCTACCTATCACCAACGCTACCGTTTCTTGCGAATGAGGCTTGGCGACAACGTCGCGCAATAGGTGCTTGTCTTCTTTTTCATACGCCATATAGTAGCGTGCGTTCGACTCGAATATATCCTCGAAGCGAGCGATAGGCATTACCCTTGGCAGTACTGCGCGGCCGCATTGTTTGCACGCCTCCAAAACGATGCGCTCCAATCTGTCTTGCCGCACGTCTTGTTCGGCCGTATAACGGCTGATGAAAGGCTGTATTTGGTGTACCCCGATCTCAACCGCTTTTTGCACCTCTATCTCGAGTTTTTCACCTTTGATAAGGCCGCAGCACAGGCGCAACGTATAGGGCAATTCGGCGTTATTTTTTTTGCGCTCTATTATGCGCAACGTTGCCGCCGATTTGTCGATATGCTCGACGATCGCCCAATAATCTATGCCGGTATTGTCGCACACAATGGCCTGATAGCCAACCTTGAAGCGCAATACGCCAGTCATATGGCGGTACTCGTTGCCGCTAACCGTAATGACGTCGCCCTCTATATCCTCGGGTCGAACATAAAACCGACGCAATTCCATATTACTTTTGAAGCATATAGGCGCGCCAATCCTTGATTGCTTTGCGCTCTACCACCTTTAGTCCCAACTGCGTGTAGACGTCCAATACTTCTTGCTCTCGCTCGCCGATAATGCCCGACAAAACGATATAACCGCCCTCTTTCAGGTGTTCGGGCACATCCGGTGCCAA
>CAMPCZ010000099.1 GCA_946648015.1 uncultured Clostridia bacterium | reverse complement strand
TAAGCACTCTATCAAGTTGACTTGCGCTTGCGACAATTTGCTCTCCATTTTTGTCACTCTCCAATTGTTTTTCTATTGCTTTGACATATTCCTGCGAGTCATAAGTCAAAGGGATTTGTTTAATCACGCCAAAACTTCCTGGCGCAAAGTTTTCATAAATATAAAAGCATACGTCCGTGTGTGCAGATGCAAACCGAGACAACTGTTCGTCTCTTGAAATAGCTCGCGAGTTTTTGTTCATAACAATTGCGCTCAACTTCGCGTATTGCTGTGCATCGATACGGATATATTTGACTCTTTGATTATACTGCGTTTCGGGCTCCGCGTCAACCTCTTGCCCCTCGTCCCTCTTGCCCGTTTTGGCGCGCAGATACTTCTCGCCCGATGTGGCGAGTGAACGGTTGCGGTTCGGTCTATTGAACGGCCGTTATCTTGCTCTTTTTGGAAGAAGCGCTTGTCTTTTGGGCGGAAACGTGGTATGATTGTGTCGAATTATTTTAGGAGGCAAGATATGAAAAAAGTATGCGTTATTACAGGCGGCGGTAGCGGTATGGGGCTGGCGGCAGCAAAGTTTATGCCGAAAGATAGGATCATCGTCATCGCCGGTAGAACGGTGGCCAAACTCGAAAAAGCGTTGGCGGAATTGACAGAATTGGGCTTCGAAGCCAAAGCACACGCGGTGGATACTTCGGATCGTGAGAGCGTCCGCGAATTGGCCAAGTATGCGGCGTCGCTCGGCGAGATCACCAACGTCATCAATTCGGCAGGTATGAGCCCCGCTCAGACGAATGGCGAAAAGTTGTTGCGTATCAATGCGCTTGGTACCGTATATGTCAACCAAGAATTCAGCAAGTTGATGAAAGCGGGCAGCGTTATCGTGGACATTTCTTCCAATTCGGCCTATTCGTTACCCGATTTCATCGTTCCCAAAAAGGTATATCCTCTGGCAGAAACGGACGAGGAAACCTTTGTGAAAAAGGTGTTGAAACGTGCCAACATGGCCAAGACCGATTATCAAAAGGCGGGTTTTGCCTATGCGATATCCAAAAACTTCGTTTGCTGGTATGCCGCCAAGTGTGCATTCGAGTACGGCCCCAAAGGCATACGCGTGGTATCTCTGAGTCCCGGCCTCATCGCCACGGATATGGGCAATGCCGAAAAGGAAAACGGCGGCTATCTCATCAAGTTCGCTGCCGAGGAACGTATGGGCAAGCCCGAAGAATTGGGCTTTGCCATTGCCATGCTTGCCGACGAGCGCAACGGTTATTTGGCGGGCGTAGACATTCTTTGCGACGGTGGTAGCACGCGTGGTCAAAAAGAATTCAAAAAGCAAAAGTAGGGGCTATTCGCCTATATACGACAAGCCGTCTTCGGACGGCTTTTTTTGTATGGTGTTGCATTTGATTGAACATTCACCGCGGCTGGTCAATGCGCGCAAAGCGCATACTATCGGCTCGATTTGGTTTTGGATAGCGCAGTGATTGACAAAGCGTTGCTTTTGGCGTACAATAAACAAAAACGATAGGTGTTGGTATGAAACAAGTGGTTATCTATACGGATGGAGCGTGCTCGGGCAATCCGGGCAAGGGCGGCTGGTGCGCCATTCTCAACTACAAAGGGGTAGAAAAGGTGCTGACCGGGGGCGAGGCTCTCACTACCAATAACCGAATGGAACTCACCGCCGTCATCGAGGGCTTGGCCGCGCTCAAAGAGCCGTGCATAGCTTCGGTATACAGCGACAGCGCCTACGTTGTAAACGCCGTCAGCAACGGCTGGATAGAGGATTGGCGCCGAAGAGGCTGGCGCACCGCCAGCAAAAGCGACGTCAAAAACGTGGAATTGTGGGAGCGGCTGTTGGTTTTGCTGGCCACGCACGACGTGCGGTTTTTCAAGGTGAAAGGTCATGCCGACAACGAATTGAACAATCGATGCGACGCTTATGCGCGCGCGGCTATCGACGCGCTGGAATAGAGGCGCGCCGAGGTGGGCATACTCATAGCGAGGTGCCTATGAACAAATTGTGGGAGTTATTTCAAAAAACGGGGTTGCCCGAGGCGTATTTGTTGTACAAGGAGCGTAGAGGTGGAGATCAAAACGACGGCGATAGTGCTCCGTGCGACGGAGATAGGGGAGAGTGATAAGCTGGTAACTTTGCTCACGCCTGATTTCGGCAAGATGACAGTGCGCGCCAAAGGGTGCCGCAATGCCAAGAGCAAGTTGCGATTTGCCACCTTGCCCATGTGCTTGGGCGAGTATATACTTACCAAAAGCAAAGCCGGCTATATCGTTACGGGTTGCGACGCCATCGACACCTTTCCATCGGTGGGGGCGGATCTGGTGCGCTATTATGTGGCGGCCGTGTTGTTGGACGGGGCCGACCATATGGCGCGCGAGGATAGCGCAGACGCTGCCCTGTTTCTTACCTTGCTCAACGAACTCAAAAAGGTAGCCTATCACGATAAGCCTTTGCACACGGGGGCGGTGTATTTGGTGCAATTGCTGCGTTTGGCGGGGCACGCATTGCGACCCTATTGTCAGTGCGGCGAGGCAGGCGACTACATAGATTTGGAGACTTCTGCCTTTTGTTGCGATGCGCACAAGGGCAGTTTGTGTATGCCGCTCAGCGCTTTGGCAAGGCAAACCCTTGTTGCGATAGTCGAGGGCTACGACGCGTCCGTCGACGGATTGCGCGAGGCCTACGTCATCTTGGCCAGATGTCTGTTGCATACCGTGGGCGTCAAGTTGATGAGCGTGCAGGAGTTGTGCAAACAATGGGCGGTGCTTGCCGCCGAATGATCAGTATTGTCCAATAGATGCCAGCGCGCGTTGGATGCGCACGAGCAAGTCGGCGTGCTTTTCGGCGCAGTCTTGCGCGGCGGCGCGTGCCATTCGATAGGTCGCCGCCGCTTTGGGTAGGTCGTTTTGTACCGTGTGGTAGAGTTGCGCCAACGCAAAATAATCCAATGCCAGCCGATACGTTTCGCGCTCGGTGGCGTAGATCGCATAGGATTTGCGGCGATGAACGGCGCGTTTGTACAACACCTCGGCCGATAGAGGTTGGCCCAGTTGTTGGTAACATTTGCCCATGTTGCGCCATACGTCGGGGTAGCAGGGCAAATAGGCTTCTTCCACCCATTGATCTACTTGCCCCAACAGATCCGCGGCTTTTTCATAAGCTTTTAGGGCGCGCGGGTAGTCCTTTTGGCCGTACACGGCGTCCCCGAACGCGGCACACGCTTCGGCAATGGTGACCAACAGCGGGTAAGAAAGAGCGTGCCGACTTTGGGCAATTCCGCTTGCGAGGGTTCGCTCGGCCTCCTCGTATTGTTTGGATAGAGTCAGCCGTCGGCTCAGGCGTAAGTCGCATTGCAGCGCGGCGGCAAATCGCTCGTTTTCGTCCACGATTTTGAATAGGTTGCCTGCGGCGGCCCGAAAACAATCGTAGGGGTCGTGTCCGATAGAGGAGCAGGCGAAATACAACTCGCCGAATAATTGGTCTACCCATGCCAATTCGCGCCACAACGGCTTGGCGGAGAAGTTGTGCGTGAGTATCTTTTTGGCGTGGCACAAATGGTTGAGACAATGTTTGTAGTCGGCGGTTTGCAACGTCACTTCCGCCAACAAAGCGTGTGCATTCGCGGCTTTTATGTAACTTTTGCCTTGCTTGCCGCTACGCAGGTAGTATTGTAATGCGCCTTTCCCCATGCCCTCGGCCAAGTCGTATTCGCGCATGGTCAGGCAGCATTGTCCTATGCCGTAGAGGCAATCGCCTACCTTTTCGAGGTATTGTCGGGGATCGCGCTTGCTCAACGCCTTGTAGTCGGCAAATGCGCCCATATAGTAGTATTTGCTCTTGTGGGGCAAGAAATTGGCGTGGTAAATCTGCGCCAAAGTCATTTCGGCGTCGGCAAAAACGGGCAGCGTTTCGGGCTCGCTACGATCGGGCAAGGCTTTGTATGCCGCCACCGCCTGTTTGGCGCAGGTGACGCACAACCCCAAGAGGTCGGGGCAAACGTGCAAGTTGTCCCGTATAGCCTTGGCCAAACTAAGCAAAGCGTCCCCCCTTCGGCGAGGATCCTTTTGCTTGTCGGCTGTCTTGTAGTTTGTCGTCATGCGGTCGCGTATGGCGTTGCGCTCTTTTTCGGATAGTTGTTCCATCGCTCGGTATCTGCTGTTTCGCTTGGCGCGCCTTTGCGCTTTGGGGTCGTGGCGGCCCTTCGGGTCGTACCACGCTTTATTATACAATATAAAAATGCCAATAAACAATTATTTTGGCGAGAAAATGGATACAAAACCTTTACAAGCGGGTTGATTTCGTTTATAATGCTATTTGGGTCGCGTTTGCGGTCCAATACTACGGAATTTTTTTTAGGAGGACGTTTTATGTCTAAGAAGTATGTTTACCTGTTCACCGAAGGTAACGCCTCAATGCGCGAACTGTTGGGCGGCAAAGGTGCCAACCTTGCCGAGATGACCCACATCGGTTTGCCCGTGCCCCAAGGCTTTACCATCACCACCGAGGCCTGTACCCAATACTACGAGGACGGTCGCACCATCAACGACGATATCATGGCCGAGATCATGAAGAATATCGAGATCATGGAGCAAATCAACGGCAAGAAGTTCGGCGATTTGAAAAATCCTTTGCTCGTCAGCGTGCGTTCGGGTGCCCGCGCCAGTATGCCCGGTATGATGGATACCATTCTGAACTTGGGCCTCAACGACGAAGTCGTCGCCGCCATGATCAAGGGCAATCCCGATCCCAAGTTCGAGCGCTTTGTGTACGACAGCTACAGACGTTTTATCCAAATGTTCTCGGACGTCGTAATGGAAGTGAGCAAGAAAGAGTTTGAAAAACTCATCGACGACCTCAAAGCCGAGCGCGGCGTAGAGTTCGACGTAGACCTTACCGCGGCCGATCTCAAATCGTTGGCCGAACAATTCAAAGCCAAATACAAAGAGGCTTTGGGCGAGGACTTCCCCTCCGACCCCAAGGTGCAACTGGACGCCGCCATTCGCGCCGTGTTCCGCAGCTGGGACAACCCCCGTGCCAACGTCTATCGTATGGACCACGATATCCCCTATAGCTGGGGCACCGCAGTCAACGTTATGCCTATGGTATTCGGCAACCTCAACAACAATTCGGGTACCGGCGTGGCCTTCACGCGTAACCCCGCCACCGGTGAGCGCGGCTTGATGGGCGAGTTCCTCGTCAACGCGCAAGGTGAGGACGTGGTCGCCGGCGTGCGCACTCCTATGCACATCGACGAGATGAAGGACAAATTCCCCGAGGCGTACAATCAATTCCTCGACGTATGCAAACTGCTCGAGAACCACTACCGCGATATGCAGGATATGGAGTTCACCGTCGAAAACGGCAAATTGTATATGTTGCAATGCCGCAACGGTAAGCGTACCGCCGCCGCCGCCATTCGCATTGCCTGCGATTTGTTGGACGAGGGTATGATCACCGAGCAAGAGGCCTTGTTGCAAATCGACGCCAAGACCTTGGATATGCTGTTGCACCCCACCTTCGACGGCAAAGCGTTGAAGGACGCCGACAAGAACAACGTGGTCGGCAAAGGTATCGCCGCTTCTCCCGGTGCCGCCGCAGGTACCATCGTGTTTACGCCCGAGGACGCGGTCGAGCAAGGCAAAGCCGGCAAGAAGATCATTTTGGTGCGTTTGGAGACCAGCCCCGAGGATATCGAGGGTATGAAGTATGCCCAAGGTATCTTGACGGTGCGCGGCGGTCAAACCTCGCACGCGGCCGTGGTTGCCCGTGG
>CAMPCZ010000098.1 GCA_946648015.1 uncultured Clostridia bacterium | reverse complement strand
CGCGCGTTTCTACCCCAAGCGATGCACGGTATATAGTCCGACTTGTTGTATGCACGGTTGACGGCCAACAATACGTCGCATATTTCGCGCTTGAATGGCGTCGTGCGATACATAGGCTGTTTGCAAATATACCCGTCCAATTCGATGGTATTTGGATTGTTATCCTCGTCGAATTCCTCTATCGTGCGTGCAAACACGGTCAGCATCAGTTTGCTGTGGTTGTCCGTCAATTTGTTGTAGGAGCGAAATTGTCCCGAAACCGAAATACGCTTGCCCACAGCCAAATTCACTTCGTTAAGCAATCGCTCGGATACCGTTACGGGCAATATATCCGTCTGCGCGCTCAGGCGCATTACGGACATACGAAACTCATAAAACCCTTCGCCGAACACCTCGTGGCTGAAAATGGGTCGCGTCAGTATTTCTCCCGACAAATACACTTTGTTGTTGGCCAATTCTTCGTAATTCATTCTATCCTCCTATGGCATTTCGTGCAGTTTACCTGTGTGATCGATCTTTCCCGTTTTGCCCGAAAGCAATTCGCTTACCGTTACGAACGTGTACTGTTTGCCAAGCGTTTCGAGTATAGTCGGCAACGCTTCCAATATATGTTCGCTGTTGTTGTGGCACAGTATGATGCTGCCGCCCTTGGTTTTGCCCACGACGCGTTCTATCAGCACCTTCGCCGACAAGCCCTTCCAATCCAGCGAATCCACGTCCCATTGTATACACCGCATATCCATAGATTCCACCGCATCCACCAGCGTGTTGGAGTAGTCGCCGAATGGCGCGCGAAATACTACGGGCGTCCCATTGGTCAACGCCGCCACTTTGGTGTTGACGAGTTCTATCTCGTTGCGTATGGCGTCGGCGCTCATCTTGGACATACTGTAATGATTTTGGCTATGATTGCCTATTTCCATACCCTTTTCGGCTATATATTTCGTTTCGTCGGGGTAGGCGTCGATCCATATACCCGTCAAAAAGAAGGTAGCGCGCACGTTATTGGAAACCAGCATATCCACTATGCCCTTGGTGCGCTCTGCGCCCCACGAGGCGTCGAAGGTAATGGCAATTTTGCCGCTGTCCTCCACCGAATACACGGGCAACTTGCGCACCGTGCTCGAGGCTCTTGCCGAAGGGATTGCCGCGCCGACCGATAGACCTACCACCAACAATACGGCAAGCACAATGCCAACCAACCTGCTCATCTTGCATACGCCGAATACCCTCATTATATACCCCCCGACTTGTAATTTTTTGCGCACTATTGCCGAATATGCGCGTTTTTTCTTAGGCAATTATATGCGCAAGAAGCGCAAAGTAGACGAAAAAAAAGCGTGCATTGCACGCCTTTTGGATTGATTATGTTATTTATCTTTCCTTTTTGGGTAAGGGGGTATAAGGCATTTGGCGCCAAACCCAATGAGATCGGTGCGCCCCGCTCGCAATAGCGCCGCCTTGACTATGGCGTGATTTTGGGGTTTGCGATATTGAAGTAGCGCGCGCTGCATGGCCTTTTCCTCTTTGGTTTTGGGCACGAAAACGGGTTGCATGGTATCGGGATCCATCTCGGTGTAGTACATACAAGTCGACTTTGTGCTGGGCGTAGGATAGAAGTCCTGCACTTGCTTGGGCATATAGTTGATGGAATGAAGGTATTCGGCCAATTTCACGGCGTCTTTGAGTTCGCACCCCGGGTGCGAAGATATCAGATAGGGCACCAAATATTGTTCCTTGCCTACCTCGCGGTTGATGGCGTCATACTTCGCCTTGAAACTTTTGTACACCTCAAACGGCGGTTTGTTCATCAATTTAAGCACCTTATTTTCGCTGTGCTCGGGTGCCACTTTCAGTTGTCCGCTGACGTGGTGCTTGATCAATTCGCGCAAAAAGCGGTCGTCTTTGTCCAACATGACGTAGTCGAAACGCACGCCGCTGCGAACGAACACTTTTTTTACACCATCTATTCGGCGCAATGCCTGCAATATGTCCAAATACTCGGTATGATCCACTTTGAGATTGGCGCAAGGCTTGTACCCAATGCAATTCTTATTTTTGCATGCACCCGATTTCATTTGCTTTTCGCAAGCCGGATCGCGAAAGTTGGCTGTAGGACCGCCCACGTCGTGAATATACCCCTTGAAACGGGGATTTGCCGCAAGGTTTTTACCCTCCTCGACAATGGACTCTTTGCTACGCTTTTGCACGATCCGACCTTGGTGATACGTCAAAGCGCAGTAACTGCACGAGCCGTAGCAACCACGCACCGAGGTGATACTAAACTCCACCTCCTCTATGGCAGGCACTCCCAATTTATACATCGGGTGATACGTGCGCATATAGGGCAACGCATACACCTCGTCCATCTCTTTGGGCGAAAGGGGCAGTTGCGGCAAATTTTGCACCACGTACTTGGAGCCGTGTTTTTGCAAAAGCACTTTGCTGCAAAAGGGGTCGCAGTTTTGACTTTGCACGTTGAACGCCTTGCAGTAGGCCGTTTTGTCGTGACAAACATCTTCAAAAGAGGGACAAGTCAAAGCGTTGCCTTCCACCAAGTCCTGCTGCAATCGCTTGGGCAAACTTTGGTAGTCGGATAGATAGCACGTGCCACGCACGTTGCGCAGAGCACCCACGGGCACGCCCTTTTTGACATATGACAACAACTCTTTGATGGTGCGCTCACCCATGCCGAACATCAACAGATCCGCACCGCTATCCACCAAAATGGAGGGCAACACTTTGTCCGCCCAATAGTCGTAGTGCGCAAAACGGCGCAGGCTGGCCTCTATGCCGCCTATCAGCACGGGCACGTCGGGAAAGATGCGCTTGAGATTGCGCGTATACACGCTGACGGCACGGTCGGGACGCATACCCAATTTGCCGCCCTCGCTATACACGTCTTCGGTGCGACGCTTTTTGGCTACCGTATAGTTATCCACCATACTGTCGCACACGCCCGAAGCAACCAAAAAGGCATGACGCGGCGCGCCGAAACGCTGGTAGTCGGCGTCCCGTAAGGGCTGCGGAATGATGCAGATACTAAACCCCTCGCTCTCCACCACGCGCGAAACGACGGCCATACCGAAAGACGGATGATCCACGTAGGCGTCCGCTGAAATGAGCACGAAGTCGGGTACTCCATCGAATTCTTCTCTTTTTACAGGTAGAAAAGGCATAGTTCGATTATACCATCTTTGCAACCCGTTGGCAAGGCAATACGAAACTTCTTGCATTTTCCTGCCAAACACGCTACAATTACACTATGAAATATATGATATTATCCAATTTGAGCGAGGGCGCTATTGTTGCGCTCAAGATGGTTGGCGGTGTATTGGCGGCCACCGTTTTGCTCTATTTGGTGTTGATTTTATCACGGCGTTTGGGCACGCGCATAGAGGAAAACAAGTACAAGGCATACTGCGACAAATATCGTTCGGAGCACGGCACGGAAGAGGGTATGCTATCCAAAGAGGATTTTGTCGAAACGCGCGCGGCCGGCAACGCCGTCGTGTGGAAACGCAGCGATCACACGCCCAAAGTGGTGGAAGAAATGAGGCCCCAAACGACTGAAAACAGAGAATTGCCGCCCAATGAACAAGACGCACCGCCCCCAACCGACGAAATAGAAACAGTCGCAAAGCCTTCACCTACCGCGACCGAACCGGTAGACGACGGCACAAGCAAAACCAATCAAGACGAAACCGAGGACTAAAGCGCCTCGGTTTTTCGTTGCATTCAAAAGTCGTATAATGCCACTTTCTGCACAAATAATAAATGTGATGAAAGCAAAACGGTTTGTCAAAATTACGCTACTTATTATACTTGCCCTTTTTGCCCTACTTGCAATGATGGGCACAATCTACGTGGCAATCGTCGCCTCGGGTGCCAAGTTGGATGAAAGCAAACTGCATCGACAAAGCCGGGCCACCTTGGTACTGGATGCCGAAGGCAACCGAATGGGCGGTACGGTTGGCTACACGCCGCTCGAAGATATATCCCCCGATCTCATCAATGCGTTTGTCGCCGTAGAGGACAAACGGTTCTTTCAACACCACGGACTGGATTATCGCCGTATGGCAGGCGCACTACTACACAACATCAAATCGATGAGCCTGAAAGAAGGCGCAAGCACCATCACCTGCCAACTGATCAAAAACACCCACCTTACGCAAGAAAAAACGCTGGAACGCAAAATTAAAGAGGCCAAACTTGCGCTTGAACTCGAAAAGATATACAGCAAAGAACAAATACTCGAAGCCTATCTGAACGTCATCTATTTGGGCACGGGCACCTATGGCGTGAACCAGGCCTCCCACTCGCTATTTGGCAAAGCGCCCAACGAATTGAGCCTAACGGAGTGTGCAGCCATAGCCGCCACGACGGTGAACCCCGCGCGCTACTCGCCTCGACTGGCACCCGAAGCCAACGCCGAAAGGCGCAATATGGTATTATCGCTGATGCTTGCGCAAGGATATATAGACGAAGCCACATGTGAAAAGGCAAAGGCAAAACGCCTTACTTTGATTCAATCCCAAAACGATATATACGAAACATACAGAATAAATGCGTTTGACGAAGCGGTTCGTCTATCCGGAGTGGACGCCAAAGCCCTGCGTGACGGATATACCATCCTTACCTACTGTTCCCCCACCGCCCAAGAACAGGCGTATGACGCTATATACCGCACTCGAGCGGCCGAAGGCGCGGACAAAATGGTGCTACTGTGCGACAATACTGCAGGCATCATTGGCTTTTGCTCCAATTTCGGCACACCACAAAGCCTCATTCGCCGTCAAATCGGTTCTACGATCAAACCGTTTATATATGCGTCCGCCATCGAAAAGGGATTGCTTTTACCCGACACCATACTATCGGACGAACCCGAAACCTTTGGCGACTACACCCCGCACAACTACCACGATATATATCGCGGCGCCATCTCGGCAAGAGACGCATTGGCCTATAGTTCCAACGTAGTGGCCGCGCGCACGCTATCGTACGCGGGGATCGAGGACACGTTTGCCTTGCTCAACGACTTGGGGCTACCGCTACACCAAAAAGACAAACATTTGGGTCTGGCACTGGGCGGCCTGACATACGGCAACACGATGGACGAACTTGCCACTGCATACGCGACGCTGCAAAACGGCGGTGTGCGCCGAAACGCCGCTTTTGTAAAAGAGATACGTGCGCTTGACGGTAGCGTTGTATATCGGCGTGAAACAAACGAAAAGCGAGTGCTACGAGCGGCCACCGCCTATTTGTTGCAAGATATGATGCAACAAACGGTGCGCGAGGGCACTGCCAAAAAGTTGGGCGAATTGGGCTTACCTTTGTCCGCAAAAACGGGAACGGTAGAAAGCGGCGACGCCAATTCGGACGCTTGGTGCGTAGCCTTTTGTCCCGCCCGTTTGGGCATAGCATGGATAGGCAATCTATCTATGGCCAAAGACAAAATGGTGGCCTCCTCGGGTGGCGGCGACGCGGCCAATTTGATCAAAAAAACCTTTGGCAATACGAAGAGTGTGCCTTTTTCGGTGCCTTCGACAGTTACCAAAGTAGAAATAGATGAGTACCGCTATCGACACGACCACGTATTAGAGTTGGCAACTGCCAACACGCCCAAACGCTATCGCAAACTTATACTTTGCCCCCAATGCCACACGTTGCAGTACTCCGCCCTATTCGATAGCGTACCCAATGTAGACGCCGCCAACATTGCCAAAGACTGCGATTGCGTTAGGCTATCGCTAAACACCTGCGAACTTTGCTCCTATGTGATAACATATGACAACGGTTTTCAAAAATACACCGTCGATGTCTTGCGTGGCACGGACGGTGTACAGCAAAAAGAATATACGTCTGCTT
>CAMPCZ010000097.1 GCA_946648015.1 uncultured Clostridia bacterium | reverse complement strand
GTGCCCGAAGCCGAACAAACCGCCCAAGCGCAACCGGTAGAAGAAGTGCCCGAAGTCGAACAAACCGCCCAAGCGCAACCGGTAGAAGAAGTGCCCGAGGCGCAACAAACCGCCCAAACGCAACCGGTAGAAGAAGTGCCCGTACTCGAAGAAGTCGCATCCGAAACCGAAACCGACGCTGCCGCAACGACCGTCCATACCCAAGAGACCCAAGCCGTGACAAGCGAGGATACCAACGACGACGTACTGGAATTAGACGTGGCGTCCCAAACGCAACAAGAAGCGGCAGCCGAAGTGGCCCAGCCCCAAGAGGAAGCGCCCAAGGCAAGCACGAAAGAGGAAAATAGCGACGCACCCGTCGCAATGGAGGAAAGGGATATGAAGGAAAAAGAAGTCAAAAAAGCAACCGCAAAAGAGGCCCCCGCAGAAGAAAAAGCCAAAAAAGCGTTGGTCGGTACCTTTGAGGTATCGCTGTGCTTGGACGGCTATCGCTTCTGCCTATACGCAAGCAACAAGCAACTGATGTACGAAAGCGTAGGTTTCACCAGCAGCGACGGCGCAATGAAAGGCATCGAAACCTTCCGCAAAACGTTGCAAGAAACCCCCTATATCATTACGCACGACAAATACGGCCACTATCGCTACGTGTTCAACAAGCGCTACCAAGGTGAAAACTACACCAGCGCCGCCGCAGCGCAATCCGCCGCCGAGTCCGTGAAGCGTTGGGCCGAAAACGCCAAAGTGGTTTTGCGCAATCCGAAGCCCGAAGAGAAAGAAGCCTACAAGAAAGGCGTGGAATCATTGCGCACCAAGGACGACGTCGATTGGGATGAAGTAGCCAAGGCAGAGGCCACCGAACGCAAAATGGGCAAGTTTACCATCGAAGAAGAAGGCAACCAAGAGGAAGTCATCGGCTACCGTTTCTATCTCATCGCCAACAACGCGCAGATCCTGTACACCAGCGCCATCTATACCACCGCGGCGGGCGCACTCAAAGCGATCGACCCCTTCAAGCGCGCCGTATATATCGGCAACTTCTATGTGGACGAGGACAAGTTCGGCCGCTATCGCTACATTTTGCGTAGCAATGCCACCACCACCTACGTAGGCGAATCCTACCCCTCTCGTTCCAGCGCCGAGTCGAGCATCGAGTCCGTCAAAAAATTCGTCAAATGCGCTACGATCATACCATTCAAAAAGAATGCCGACGAAGAATAACCATATTGATATCGGGCCGCCTTGTGCGGCCTTTTTTTATGCCCACGCAAAGATTGCGGTGACGGCGATCAGTCATCCAATCGCCTGACGTCCGCTATACGCCCATCGGTCATCTCGAAAACAAACGCGTTGCCCCGCCCGGTCTCTCCGACAATGCCCACGGCAGGCTCCGCCGTATGAATGGGCGGACGGCGCACCGCGACCACCGGGCCGATGTAATCCAGCAACATATCGAAGTCGTCTGCGAGATCCGCCGACAAATATCCGCGCGCCTCGTCTGTAGCTCCCACGCACAGAGCCTCGGCAAACAGGTACGGCACAAGGGTATCTATGTACGTATGCGCATTTGCACAACTGAACGTATGCGCATACAAACAAAAATCTGCGCCGCGGTAGCCGTAAACGCTACGCCGTGTGTGCTTTTTCATATCTTCAAACGTGCATACGACCTCGAGTTCGTCGCCTATGGCAAACTCGTCCACCCAGCCCTCGTACAACACGTTGCCGTCTACAAGCTGAAGAACGATCAAATAGCGCCGCTCTCCCCGTTTGGCCGCCACCGCCACCGCCAATAGCGAGGGGGAAAAACGCACTTCGGCGTCGTCGGCTTGCGGCAACAAATAATAGTGCGCGTCCGCTCCGCCATCGAGCCACACGGCCGTGCGATTGGCCTCGCACGTGGCGGTAACGGTATAGGCTACGCCGTCTATGATTTGCGTGGATTGGCGCACGGCGCGGGCCAAAGCGCGAGGAGCCGCCCGCAGCACAGCCGCCTCGCCCCACCGCTCCACCTCAAATCCGGGCGCCATAGGGTTTCCGTCCACGATCGACACCACCGTATCCACCCATTCTTCACCAAAGGCTCTGCAATGCACCCGCTCCCCCTCTTGCAAACAGGCGTAGTGCGACGGCCGACCATTCAAATATACATATTCGTCTACAAAATATACGCGCATATATCACTATATGCCAAAGCGGCGCTTTTTATCAAACCGCGGACGACGGAATGCTACCGGGTAGCGTTGTCAAAACAATGCAAAGCACGCAAACAATGGTAATTTTTGCGTATTTCTACACCACTATCACAGTATCATCACATTGGCGAGGTATACTGTAGACGTAAACAAAAGTTTTATCCTTCATATATAGATACCTCCCTTCATACACAAGAAGCCCGCAAGTTGCGGGCTTTTGTGTTGCACTTGATTTGACAAATCACCGTCCGGGCAACAATTTCCCTATGCGGCTTTCCGGCATAAAAAAGGCGCGACCGAAGTCGCGCCCTACCCAAAACGGTTTTCTATTTATTTTGCTCCTGCAACAGATCGCGTATTTGCGCCAACAACTCCTCGACGGTGGGTTTCGCCGCTTCGGCTGCCGCCTTTTCCTTTGCCTCTTGCTCGGCCTTGGCCTTGGCTGCTTGCTCGCGTTGTTCTTTGATAAGTTTGAGGTTCTTCTTGTTGAGTTTGTTGCCAACGGATGCTTTCTCCTCGGCGGTGAGGCTCGCCATAAACTCAGCGTCTTTCTTCAGCCCACCCATACCGCTACGCACGGTGTTGATGATTTTGATCAGCACGAACAACACCACGGCAGTCAGCAAGAAGTTGACGATAGCCATCAGAAATGCGCCCCAATCTATATAATTGGTATTTGCCCAGTCGATGACGCCCTCTTCCAAATATACGGGCGTGCCCAGCACGGTGCGCAGACCGCTGATATCGCCCATGGGGATCCAGTTGATGAGGGGCTTAAAAATATTGTTGACCAAGGCGTTGACAATGGCGGTGAACGCGGCGCCGATGATCATACCTACAGCCAAATCGACGACGTTGCCGCGCGTGATAAAGGCTTTGAATTCTTTAATGATCTTTTTCATACTTTACCTCCATATTCTACGTTGATTATAGCATTACCGATGGGACAAGTCAAGTCGTTATACTCTGATACTTGACAAAAACCAAGACTTGCACTACAATACTTACATACATTGCGGCACGCACATTTCGCGCCGAAAGGGGATCTATGAACACAACGCACGACACGCAAACTCTATATGCGGATAGCGTGATCTATCACGTCTATCTACCCTGTTTTTGCGATGGCTTGGGCGAGGGCGTCGGCAACGTCGAGGGGCTTACTAGCAAGCTGGACTATTTGGCGGAGCTGGGCGTCAATACGTTGCTCATCGAGGGCTACCAGGTGGGAATAGGCGCCGAATCCCCCCAAGACGCGTCGTTGGCCGCACTGCTGTCCGACTGCAAGGCAAAAGGAGTGCAAGTGCTATTGGATATGCCCATCGCCTCCACGGCGATCGACCACCCCTGGTTTGCGCAAAGCGCCGAAGGTAGCGCCGAATTTGCCGACTACTACGCGTGGTCCGTGGGACGCGGCAATGGCAAAGCGGCCCCCGAAGGCAAGCGCATTGACGGCGAGCCGATATGGCGACAATACACCACCGGCAAATGGTATAGACAATACCTTGGCCGCCCTATGCTCAATTTGGCCTGCACACCGGTGCGCACTGCCATAGTGGAGGCGGCGCGGCGCTACTTGTTTTTGGGTGTCAACGGTTTTATATGGGACGTGCGCTATCTATTGGGCATAGACGAGAAGGACAAACGTCAATGGCTCGGCGACTTGTGCCGCGACGTAAGGATGCAGAACCCGGCTTGCATCGTGGTGCTCCGATCCGAAGGCGTTGCGCCCGACGAATTGCAAGGCTATCCGTTTGCAAGCGGCATAACCGCCACGACCATTGTGCCACGCAAGCCTACGCTACGCAAGTCAAAACCCAACGTGCGCAACTTCAAACACACATTGTCGACGTTGCAAAAAGCAGCGTTCGGTCGATTTGTACCCACCCTTTATGCCGAAAACGCATCTTCGCCACGCTGCCTTTCGACCATCGGCGGCGAATTCGGAGACTTTCGCAAAGAAGCGGCTACGTCCATTGCGGCCGCCACTACTCTTCTGTACGGCGCCGCACAAGTGTATCAGGGGCAGGAGATCGGCATGCAAAACTATCACTTTGCACACGCCGCCGACATAACCGATCCGCGCTACTATCACATGACGCATACCAAGTGGACGCGCCTTGCTCCGATAGACAAATTGATATGCAAAGCGGTGTCGCATAGTGCGGCGGACAACGCGCGCACGGCCATGCAATGGACGGGGCTTTTGCCCAACGCGGGCTTTAGCACGTCGCGCACGCCGCAGGTTTTCGTCAATCCGAACTACACCGAGATCAACGTGCAGTCTTCTATGGAAAACGAGACAGGCACAGTGCACTTTTTCCGCAAACTGTTTGCGTTGCGCAAAGACAAGTCTCTATCGCCCGCATTCAAATACGGCACCTATCGCGAATACTACCACGGGGACAAAAACCTCTACGTTTACACGCGCAGCTACAAGGGCACGACCATCATCGTGGTTTGCAATTTGCAAAACGCTTACGTGACGTTTTCCGTGCCCAACGACCTTGCCTTTCACCAAGCCGAACTGCTGCTGCACAACTACGATATGCCCGCGCATTTGGGCAACGCTACTCTAAGACCCTACGAATGTATCGTATATCGCTTGAAATAAGGAGAAACTATGAACATTGCATTATATCTCAACTACGGTCATTATCTCAATACCCAAACCGCATTGGCCAAGCTCAAGGAACATGGCATAGACCACATAGTGGCTTGGCTCGGTCGCGACGTTGAGTCCGCCACCACCGTATCCGAGCACGAATTGTACGCCTACGTGCGCGACAACGGCCTGTCGGTGGACGCGGCCATATTGCCCAACGACCAACTCCCCTACTTGTCCAACACGCGCTATGGGCGCAAAGACGCCATCAAGACCTACAAACAATACATACTTTCCGCCGTGGATCACAAGGTCCCCTTGCTCATAGCGGACGGCGCAGCCACCACACCGGCATACGTCGAGGCGTTGCAAGAAATATGCGATTTTGCACAAGAAAACGGCGTCTTATTTGCCTTGCGCGACAGCGCCGACGCCGACGTAGTGGGGCTTTTATCCCAAGTGAACAATCTCTACTACTGCTTGGATAGTGCCGCCTGTATCAAAAACGGCGTAGACGTTTGCGCACGGCTTGCTGCCGTCGGCAAGCGGTTGGTGTACGTGTTGTTGGCCGACGTGGGCCACGACGACACGCTCTATTTGCCCGACTATGGCAATACCGATTTTTCGCCCATCAAAGCGGCCATAGCAGCCACCGGATACGTCGGCAATCTGGGCATACACGCCAACGCGGCCAAAGGCATTAGCGACGCGGACGCGTTTATCGAGGCGGCCAAGTCTTTACGCTGACTGTTTTTTCTGCTTTTTCACAACAAAATAGCGGTGCGTCTGCACCGCTATTTTGTTGTGATATGCAAGTTTTGACTTTTCTATATCATCATTTGTCTTTGAGATAGTCGTCTATTCCGTTGGCCGCCAATTTACCTGCGCCCATCGCCAATATGACCGTCGCGGCGCCCGTAACGGCGTCGCCGCCCGCAAATACGCCCTCTACCGAGGTCATACCCGTGTGCTCGTCTATGATGATACCCCCAAACGGCTGGGTCTGCAACCCCTCGGTGGTAGACTTAAGCAAGGGGTTGGGCGAAGTACCGATGCTCATTATCACGGTGTCCGCTTCCACCAAAAAGTCGCTG
>CAMPCZ010000096.1 GCA_946648015.1 uncultured Clostridia bacterium | reverse complement strand
CCGACAAAACGATATAACCGCCCTCTTTCAGGTGTTCGGGCACATCCGGTGCCAAGAGCATCAGTATATCCGCCGTAATGTTGGCAAACATCACGTCGGCTACGTATTGGCAGCCTTGCAACAAAGAGGCGGTGCGCGCCTCGTAGGCTGTCACGCCGTTGAGTGCGGCGTTTTCCCGCATATTGCGCATGGCGTTGTCGTCTATGTCGGCAAAATAGCAATGCGCGGCGCCCATTTTGAGCGCTGCTATGCCTAATATTCCCGAGCCGCAACCTACGTCCACTATTTGTTTGTCCGCAAGATCTATGGTTTGCATCAGCGCCAAGCACATTTGTGTACTCTCGTGTTCGCCTGTGCCAAAGGCCATGCAAGGATCTATTTTTACCTTGATTTTGGCGTCCACGTCTTGCCATGCGGGCACCACGGTTATGTCGCCCACCTCTATGGGGTGATAGAAGGACTTCCAGTTCTCATACCAATCGCCGTCCTCTTTGTTTTGGCTGACGATGACATCCAGCGAGCCCATATCTACGGTCATATAACGGCGAGACGACTCGAGCATCGCCTTCAACTCGTCAATACGTTCGCGGGAAGGTTCCACTTCAAAATAGCCCGTTACACGCGCTACTTCGTCTTGCGACAACAGGCCTTCGTCTATGTAATCCCAAAAAATCTCGGACTTGCCCTCTATCAATTCTTTGAGGTCGTTTTTGTCCTGTATGCTCACGCCTCCCGCGCCTATCTCGTAGAGAAAGTCGCTGACCAGCTCGGACCCTTGCGTCGTTGTAGATACGGTAACGGTGTAAATCATGGCTACTTATTTTGATCTGCGAATTTTTTGATGGTTTCCTCTTGCGATGCGGCCAAACTATTGCCAAACGCCACGAGCGCGTCACGCTGGGCTTTGCTGAGTTTGGTGGGCGTAACGACTTTGACGGTAAAGTAGAGGTCGCCGTATACGTCGCGCATAGCAGACTTCATGCCTTTGCCTTTCAGTTTGAACAATGCACCCGTTTGCGTACCTTCGGGTATCTTATACTTGACGCTGCCATAAGGCGTAGGCACGTTGACCTCGCCGCCCAAGGCCGCTGTGACGAAGCTAAGCGGCATCTCGAATTGCAAGTCGTTGTTGCGACGTACAAACAAACTGTGCGGTTTGACCGAAACGGCTATGATCAAGTTGCCGTTTGGCCCACCATTCAGTCCGCATTCGCCATCGTTGGGATATACAATGGTTTGGCCGTCCGCTATGCCCGCGGGAATGTTGGCGTGTACGGTGCGCATATTGACGACGTACCCTTTGCCGCTACATTCGCCGCAAGGATCGGTGATGATCTTGCCTTTGCCGCGGCAATCGGGACATACGGTTTCTTGCACCATTTGACCAAACAAACTATTGGTGCGCGTGCGCACCACGCCCGTGCCCGAGCAACGCGTGCAAGTGCGCGTGGCATTGGCGTTTTTGGCTCCTGTGCCTCGGCAAGTGGGGCAAACCTCGCGGCGCCTGAATTTGAGATCTTTCTTGACGCCTTTGACGCTCTCCATAAACTCGATGCTGACGCGTATCTGCACGTCGTCGCCCCGAGTGGGCGCATTGGGATTTTGCCGCCTGCCGGTGCCGCCAAAACTTGAGAAAATGTTGCTGAAAAAGTCCCCGAACGGGTCTCCTTCGCCGCCCGAAAAGCCGCCGCCCGAAAATTGAGGCCCATCCTCGCTGCCGTATTGGTCGTAGGCGGCCTTTTTTTGCGGATCACTCAGCACTTGGTAGGCATGGTTGACCTTTTTGAACATCTCCTCGGCTTCCTTGCGTTCGGCCTCGGGTTTGGTAGTATATAGGTCGGGGTGATACTTCTTGGCCAAGCGACGATAGGCACTTTTGATATCGTCTTCGCTGGCGTCTTTGCTCACGCCCAATATTTCGTAGTAATTATAGTCTGCCACAATACGCTCCTTTTTTCAAAAGGGTTTGGGAGTGCAATGGTTATGCACTCCCCTATCCGTTGCTTATGCTTATTCGACGGTGCCGTCGCCGCCGATGTCGCCCTTGTCGTCGGGTTGTTGCCCCGAGGCTTGTTGGGCTTGCTGATACAATTTGGTAAAGATGGGTTGCACGGCGTTGTTGAACTCGTCCATAGCGGCCTTGATCTCCTCTACGTCGTTGCTATCCAGCTTTTCGCGCGCCTTTTTGGCTGCTTCTTCTACGGTCTTTTTGTCCTCGTCGCTGATGGCTTCGCCACCCTCGCGCACCGTCTTTTCGGCGGCATACAAGGTATTCTCACTGGTATTTTTGAGGTCTACCAACTCACGGCGTTTCTTGTCTTCTTCGGCATATTGCTCGGCCTCTTTGACGGCTTTGTCAATATCGCTTTCGCTGAGGTTTGTAGAAGCGGTAATGGTGACCGATTGCTCTTTGTTGGTGCCTTTGTCGCGCGCTTTGACGTTGACTATACCGTTGGCGTCGATGTCAAAGGTGACCTCGATCTGCGGTACGCCGCGGGGAGCGGGGGGAATACCGTCCAAGGTGAAGCGTCCCAAGGTTTTGTTGTCCTTGGCAAACTCGCGCTCGCCCTGCAATACGTGGATCTCTACGCCGGGTTGGTTATCTGCGGCAGTCGAGAACACTTGCGTTTTGCTGGTGGGAATGGTGGTATTACGGTCGATAAGACGGGTGAATACACCACCCATGGTTTCGATGCCAAGGCTAAGCGGCGTTACATCCAACAACAACACGTCTTTGACGTCGCCTGCCAACACGCCGGCTTGAATAGCCGCGCCGATGGCCACGCACTCGTCGGGATTGATGCCTTTGTAGGGCTCTTTACCGCTGACTTTGCGCACGGCGTCTACAACGGCGGGTATACGGGTGGAGCCGCCTACCAGTATCACTTTGCTGATGTCTGCAAAAGTAAGGCCGGCGTCGCTCATAGCCTTTTTGGTGGGGACGATGGTCGCCTCTACCAAGTGCTCGGTCAATGAATCGAATTTGGCCTTGGTGATGTCCATATCAATGTGCAAAGGACCGTCGGCATTGGCGCTGATATAGGGCAAGTTGATGCTGGTTTTTGTTACGCCGGACAACTCGATCTTGGCCTTTTCGGCGGCCTCTTTGATGCGTTGCAAAGCCACTTTGTCTTGGCTGAGATCCACACCCGATTCCTTTTTGAACTCGGCTACCACGTAGTCGATAATGCATTGGTCAAAGTCGTCGCCGCCCAGGTGCGTGTTGCCGTTGGTGGCCAACACCTCGAATACGCCGTCGCCGATCTCCAAAATGGAAACGTCGAACGTACCGCCGCCAAGGTCGTAGATCAACACTTTTTGGTTTTTGTTTTCACCTTTGTCCAATCCGTAGGCAAGCGCTGCCGCCGTGGGCTCGTTGATGATACGCAATACTTCGAGGCCGGCAATCTTGCCCGCGTCCTTGGTGGCTTGGCGTTGACTATCCGAGAAGTAGGCGGGCACCGTAATGACGGCTTGCGTCACCTTTTGCCCCAAATAGGCCTCGGCGTCTTGTTTGAGTTTGCTCAAAATCATAGCGCTGATTTCTTGGGGGCTGTACTTCTTGCCGTCTATGGTAACGGTTTCCGAAGTGCCCATTTTGCGCTTGATGCTGGACACGGTGCGCAGGGGGTTTGCCACCGCTTGACGCTTGGCCACTTGACCTACGCGGCGCTCGCCCTCTTTGGTGAAGCCGACCACGCTGGGGGTGGTACGGTTGCCTTCGGGATTGGGAATAACAGTAGGTTCGCCGCCTTCCATAACGGCAACGCAACTGTTGGTAGTACCTAAATCTATGCCAATAATTTTGCTCATAATTCTATCTCCTTTTCAAAAATTTTTGTATTAAACCGCCACTTTGACCATCGCGGGTCGTATGACGTATTCTTTATAACGATATCCTTCCTGAAATACTTGCACTACTTTGCCGGCTTGCTCGGCGTTTTCCTCCTGCATCACGGCGTTGTGCACTTCGGGGTTGAATTCCTCTCCCAATGCCGGAATTTGCTCTACGCCGATCTTTTGCATCGCTTGCTCGAATTGCTTTTTGATCTGCAATATGCCCGCTTGCGCTTTATCGTCCTCTTTGAGCACTTCCAACGCGCGATTTACGCTGTCTATCACGGGGAATACGGCCGTCAAAGTTTGGGTGATACCCACCACTTTTTGCCGCTCGCTATCGGCCGCCGAACGCTTGCGATAGTTGTCGTACTCGGCCAACATACGCAGATAGACGTCGTTTTGGGTCAAAAGCTTGTTCTCCAATGTTTGGATCTTCTGTTCGAGTTCGGCTTTGATTTCCGTTTCGGATTTCTTCTTTTTGCCTTTGGCCTTGGGTTCCGTCGTTTGCTCCGTCGCCTCGGCGGTGGCTGTCGTTTCGGCAACGTCTTCGCCTTGGGCTTGTTGATTGGTTTGCTTGTCCTTGTTGTCGCTCATTTGCTCTCCTTGTCGTCTAATATCGACTTGATGGTCATTTCTAAATATTGCAAAACGCCCACCACTTTTTTGTAATCCATTCGTTCGGGCCCGATAACGCCCGCGTGCACCTCTTGCTTGCCGTTGATGCGGTAGGTGGCGGACACCAGCGAGCCGTGTTCGATGCCGTCCTCTTTGCCTATGCGAAAATTGAATTCGAGGTCGGTATCGCTCACCATATCGGTGAGAGCCTCTTTGTGTTCCAATAGGCTCAGCACGCCGCGCATATTGTCCACTTCGCCGTTGTATTCGGGATAGTCCAAAAGCTTGCTGGTACCCTCGACAAAGACGCGTGCGTCCCCGCCATCGTAACGCTCGAGAGAAGCGATGATTTGATCCAATATGTCCTTGTAGGCGTTGAGTTCGTCATCCACCGAGTTCATCTTGGCTCGTATTTCGTCTACGGTCATGCCGCCGAACATACGATTGAGCAAGTCGCTGGCAGTCTTCAAGTAGCCTTCGCCGATATTCTGCGGCAAGTCGATAATGCAATCCTTCAAGATGCCCGAATCGGTGATAATGATGACCAACGCCTTGTCGCCGCCGATATCTACCAATTTGATGTCTTTGACTCGAACGTTTCCCACGTTTTTGACAACGATGACCGAGGTATAGTTGGTGGTGTCCGACAACACTTGCGCCGTAGAACGAATGACGTCGGCCACGTCGTCCATTTTGTTGTCGAGATAGGTCTTGAGGTCTACCGTTTGGGGTACCAACGCACCA
The DNA here is from genome assembly GCA_946648015.1 of uncultured Clostridia bacterium. Classification (GTDB taxonomy): domain Bacteria; phylum Bacillota; class Clostridia; order Christensenellales; family CAG-1252; genus RUG14300. Next base: position 696 of record CAMPCZ010000096.1, on the reverse strand, counting down.
TCGGTGGGTATGGTCTCCACAAACAACTTGTACGCTTTGGCGGTAGGAATGCGCCCGGCAGACACGTGCGGCTGCACAAGGTAACCCAACTTTTCCAAAGCGGCCAACTCGGATCGAATGGTCGCGGAGCTTATCTCTTCGCCGTAATCATTTTTGATATCACCGCTCGATACGGGCTCCGCCGTCTCGATATAGCGCGCCACCAATAGGCACAATATCTTTTGTTTACGGATAGAAAGGTTCATCGTTTGCTCCTTATGGTAAGTATATGCCTTATTTGGCACTCCTAACCCTCGACTGCTAACATTATATGACCAAAAATTAGCAATGTCAAGTGCGGAGTGCTAAATTTTTGAAATTTTTTTGTTTTTTTTATTTCGAGGTTGCTATACGCGCGTATAAATAGGAATTACGCGTGATATCGCCAACATTAGGATAGTTGTTCCAAAAAACGGAGTATAATTGAGTTGGCTGTATATAGATACTCCTCTTTGATGGCAAAGCGCCCGTCATCGATACGGGTGGCTCGCATGATAGCCGAGTCCTTCAACAACGAAGCGAACTCCCGTCGAAAATCGGAGCCGAAAAGCGATTTGTATCTTTCAAATTCTACGCCGTAGACGGTGCGTAGCCCCAGCATGATCATCTCGAATTTGGCGGTTTGTATGCTGCGGTCTTCCTCTTCTATCCGCGTTA
>CAMPCZ010000095.1 GCA_946648015.1 uncultured Clostridia bacterium | reverse complement strand
TGAACGTCACAGTATGCAAGCATATGTGCCGTGCAAAATAAAAACAACCCTACGGCAAGACGGGAATAGCTTCTCCAAAGTCGAAGCCTTCCCTTCTTTTCCAAAGGGGTAGCCAACCAAGCGACAACCTTACCGCGCGTCGCGCAATGTCTTTATTTTGAACGTCACAGTATGCAAGCATATGTGCCGTGCAAAATAAAAACAACCCTACGGGTTGGGTAAGGTTGTCGCTTGGAGCGGAAGACGGGAATCGAACCCGCGGGAACTGGCTTGGGAAGCCAGCGCTCTACCATTGAGCGACTTCCGCATAGCAAAAGTATACACCTTTTGCTTTGTTGTGTCAATCGCAAATAGAAAGATTTTGCGTGGATACGGTCGAATTGCGGCTATTGCATACAAAAGATAAGTCCTATCACGATAGCGACGATCAAAGCGCCCAGCAATATACCGGCGGATACGGCAGGGTGAACGTATGCCTTTGTCAACAAATGCTTGGCCGAACGTCTTGTCTTTGGTGCAGTCGACGGCACGTCTTCTTCGGTCTGCCTATATTCCTTGACCTTTTGCAGTATAGAGGTTGGTTCGACGTGTAGCACGCGGGACACTATGGGGTATAGTACGAGTGAGAGCCCCATGTTGACCGCCCAAACCAGCGTTTGCAAAGGAAGTCTGGCGGCCATATATACCCAATAGGTGCGGCTTTGGCGCGCATAGGTGAACCATAGCGCAAACGTGTTCCAAAACACCGTAACGACGATGAATGTCAGCACAAAGGATATCGCCGTCCAAAGAGGCGCGTATACTTCTTTTTTTACCTTGATCTTGCGTGAAAGCAGTTGCAATATGCCGGGCAATAGACCCACCAAAATGCTGCCAACCAATATCAGCGGATTGGGCGTATACCCTTTGGCCAAACAGCCGACCAAATCGCCTATGCCACCCACGATAGCGCCCACCAGCGGGCCGAAAAAGTGACCGGCAACAAAGCATATAGTGTAGGTAAACGTGATAGAATGCGTGCCGGTATCCAGAGCAAAGGTGTTGGTTACGATGCCCAAGGCGACCAAAACGGCGGCAAAAGCAATATCCCGCGTTGTCAGCAGTGTACGTTTTTTCATAATAACCCTCCTTGCAAAGGAAGGTCCATTGACTTGCAACGGACGCGACGTCGCACCGCAGGGCGAACCATTTCGTTTGCAAGCAACATCCCATCTTGCAACACTCAAACGCGCGGCGTCTACTTTGCTTTTTCAGTATACCACATTTTGGCTATACCTTGCAAACATTTGCATAAGCAATCGCAATTTATTAACTTATGCTTTGGTTTGGATAGTGCTGTTTGTCAAGCGCTTTGTGCTTTTTGCGTTTGAGTATAGCAAAAATCAACTTTACGTCCAAAGATTTGGTGGCCAACACCAATGCCGCGTACAGAGTTGCACCGCTAAGGCCGACTATGATCGTGCTTATGATCATATCTACGTTGGTCAGCCAATAGCGCATGGCAATGCAAATAGCCGCGATAAACAGCGCGCCCAAGCTCAATTTTGCAAAAGATTTGGCGTATGCGGTGTGCGTATAGCCTCGTTTGGCTAATACGATGACGTTGGCGACGAAAGAGACTAAGTAAAATACGGTTTGCGCCACGGCAAGTGCATAGATGCCGAGAAGGGCAGGCAAAAACCACAAGCACAGCGCCATTGCGGCAAGGGCTATCATTGTGTTGACAAAACAGCGAAATTCAAGCCCAAGCGAATTGAGTGCGGTGTTGGTAAGTTGCGTCAGCGTAAGAGGTACCACCAATCCTGCGGCGAACGTAACGAATTGTCCCGCCGCCGCATTGCCGTATATGAGAGTGCCCAAAGGTGTGCCCAACGCCGCATATATAACGAAAAACAAAAGGCTTATCATCACCACATAGTGCACGCCCAAGTCTATTTTGGCGGCGATTTTGTCACTGCGTTTGGCGGCGGATAACTCTGCCAACTCGGGCAATAATACAACGGACAACGCGCTGGTGATGGCCAGCGGCGCAAATAGTAGGGGGTATGCCATACCGACCGCCTCGCCGTATGCGGCGGTAGCCGCCGACACTTCCATACCGCCCGCCACCATGCGGTTGGGCAAAATGACGGCGGTAAACGTAGCGGCAAGGGAGGTGAATAGTCGCATCAGCGTGATGGGCGTACTGCTTTTGACTACGGGCAAAAAATGCGCCGGCTTGGCCAGCCGGCCACGCAGACATACGAATAAAACCAATAGCACGGCAAGGGTAAGCACGTCGCCCACCAAAAATGCGGTGGCCAGTGCTTCGCTGCCCGAAAGTGCAACGATGCCTCCGTACATCACAACCAACACAACGGCTACGTTGACTATTTCCTCGAACGTTTCGGTTACCGAGTAGGCAACGTAGTGTTTTCGCCCCATCAGATAGGCACGCAATACGTTATAAATGCACGTACTGAACGTTGCCGGCACCATTATGAGTACCACTTTTTCGGCACGTTGGTCGGCAAAAAGCCCAAGAATAGGCGACCGAAATAGCAAAAACAGCCCGACTGTGACGAGGTTGACGGCTACGGTCAAAATCAGTCCGGTGGTGACGGCGCCGTGCGCCGTTTGGTCGTCTGGCGTTTCGGCTACTTTGCGCGATACGGTAAGCGGAATGCCCGAGGAGGGTATCATAGTCAGCAAGCCGAAGACGGCCAAGCCCATACTGAATAGACCCAATGCCTCTGCGCCCATGGTGCGGCTCAAAAATACCTTGAACAAAAAGGCAATGAGTCGCGTTATCAGCGAAAAACACATAACGATTATAGTAGTATTTGCAACGGTTTTTTTCACTGTATACTGTATGTCGAGGCGGTTGCATATAGTATATCGGAGGCAAAAAAATGATAGTAGAAGTCAAAAAAGGAGATACGCTGGCGGCAATAGCGGGTCGATTTCACACGACGGAGCAGCGTCTTGCCGCCATAAATGCGTTGGGCGCCGAGCCAATTCAAGCCGGTATGCGGCTACTGGTGGAGGGCTATCTGGTGCATTTGTGGTGCGCGACCGATACGCTCGAAGAGGTGGCGGCGCGCTATTGCGTCAGTGTGCAATCGATCAAAGATGCCAATCATGCCATACGCGCGGGCGAATATATCAAAATACCTATCTGATACGATTCGACGCAAACAAAAAACCTTGTCGCAAGGACAAGGTTCTTTGTTGCAAATCGATTAGTCTTTGAATTCGTCGTCGGTTGCTTTTTCCGCTTTGACTTCTTTCTTCGACTTGTCGTCTTTGCTTTCGTCAGCATTGTTGTTGCGGTCGTAGTCGATGCTCTTCTTGCGCTTGAACAGATTCTTGGGCGCATAGCGACGAATGAGCCATACGACGATGACGATGATGAGGATAGCCGCGATCACGATAGAGGTTACGTACAACCAAATGAGAGAAGAATCGGTCTGCGGTTTTTCTTCGGTATCCTTCTTGTCGGTGTCTTCGGGCTCGCTGGTGTAGTCGTCGCTCAATTCTATGGCCTTAGAGGTCAGTTGATATTGATCGGCACCCGCCGCTTTCACGTCGTTGCCGGCCTCGTCTTTGGTTACGGCATTTTCATTATCCAGCACGTACATCTTGGCGTATTCGGCATAGAAGGTGGCGTCGTCGATCTTCTCAAACGTTACGTTGTCGAAGAGGGCAGTACCGCGCACCAGTTTCGCTTCTTCCGCGCCGGCCTCGCTGGAGGACATACCCAACATCAAGTTGACGGTTGCAGATACCGAGGAGGACTTGGCGTTGCGGATATAGATGGAGTAGCGACCCCAGGCGCTGTCTACGCTATCATAGGTGTTGGCGCCATCTACCAAGACGTAGTTGCCGTTGGCGTCTACTTTGTACACGTGCTCGCTATTGACGACGATATCGTAGTTGTCGCTACCCGCGGCAATACGAATACGGGCAAATTCACCCTCGGCGATGTTGAAGGTGCGCGCGTCCAAGGTGAGCGCATAGGCGGTTTTGGACGCCAACGTGATGGAAGAACTCTTGTAGGTGTAGTTGCCGGCCTTTTGGTTGTTGATGACCAACACGCCGTTGGAAAGGTCTGCACCCGTTGCCAAGCCGGTGGTGTCGAATACTTGCGCACCCGTCAGGGTCTTGGTGTCGTCTACTACGTCTTCGGTCTTTTCGTTGCCGTCATCGCCTGTCACCGTTCTGGTATCCATATAGGTCAACTCGGTGGTGGTGTAGTTGCGGTTGTAGATGCCCGTCACACGGCTTGCACCCGAGTTGCCGCTGCCGGTCCAACTGCTGCTGCTGATGGTACCCATACCCGTAGAGGTGGAGGTGGTATCGAACGTATCGGTGGTGTAGTTGATGTCCGCGCTGCCCTCGGTTACGAAGGTGTTGTAGGTTTGCTCGTCGATGGAGTAGCAAGTGATGGAGTCGGCAAAGATAATGCCTTTGTAGGTGGGTTTGGCGTCGTCTTCGAGCGCTTTGTCCGCCGAGTACTCGCCGATGTAGAGATTGATGGTGGCGGATACTGTGCCGAAACTACCGGTCTTGATGGCAAACGTGATCTCTTCCCACGCACCCACGGTATCGGAATTGTTGCCGAAGGTGATCACGGTGGTTTCCTTGTTGCCGGTGGTGGACAACTCTACTTGACCTACCGTGCCAATGGCGCGCACGTAGACGCGAACGATATAGTATTTGCTGTTGGTCAGACTCACCGAAGAGGTGTTGTTGAGGATCTTGGCCGCTTTGACGCTTTCGCCCTTGGTGGTGTAGGCCATAAAGACGTTGGGTGCGCCGAAGTTGACCAAATAGTCGGCTTTGATTTGGTCGCTGACCGAGTCCGCCCAAGCATTGTACACCTCGCCGAAATCGTATTCGGTCAGGGTTTTGAGCTCGTTGACAAAAGCGGTTTGATCAACGTTGAGCACACCTGCGTTGACATTGGTAACGCTGGGTACAGTCCAGCCCGAGGGCGCCAATAGCTCGACTTGATTGCCGGTGGAGGCGTCGTACTTGCCGTCTTCATATTTGACTACGTCAAATTTGCTGTCGGCGAAACTGCCCGAAGTCGAACCGGTGGTGGCGGCAAAGGAGTAGGACTTGCTGTAGGTAGAAGTGCTGGTGTTGTCGCTGTACTCGCTGTTGTCGATTTGTTGCATATTGACGTTGGCCACAAATACGGTACCGGACAGGAATTCGTCGGTATCGAAGTTGTTGCCCGTGCCGAACGAGAGGGCGACGTATATTTCTTTGTCGTCGGCGGTGGTGTTGTTTTCGGTAACGTTGTTGCTGCCTTTTACGTAGAATTGCAGTTGCACGTAGCCGTTGACGCCTTCCATCTCGTTTTCGTAGTCTGCGGTATTGATCTTGGTAAAGCTGGTCAAGGTCTTGTCGTCAGCCGCATTGACCAGAGCGACGGTGATACCGTTATCCTTTGCGATGTTGGCGGTTTTGACCCACACGGCTATGCGATAGAACATATTGCTCTTGACTGTAACGGCATTCTCGGTACGCAAGCTGTACGCACTGGGATTGACGTTGTTGATCATCAGCACGGGGTTGAATGTATGGGGCGAAAGGGGATTGGCGTCAATCGCATAATTTTCTTGCCACCAGGCCGCGTCCTTGTCGGCATTGGCAATGGTGTCTATGACGGCCACTTTCACGTCGTTGTCGGTGTCGCGCACGTCGGCGATAGGCGAAAGGATCCAATTTTCGGTGCCGTTTTCGCCCTCGGTGAAGTTGCCGTTGGCGATCAATTCGTCGCCGCTATCTTGTATATCGACCAAAATCGACTTGCCGTCGGCAGTGCTTACGTAGGTGTTGCAAGCGTCCACGGCAGCCTCTCTCGAATCGTACGAAAGGGCGGTGAGGGTGATGTTGTCAAAATATACGGTAC
>CAMPCZ010000094.1 GCA_946648015.1 uncultured Clostridia bacterium | reverse complement strand
ACCGCATCCATCGGATACAAGATGAGTAGAGCACCCACGCCGATGGGTTTGAGTGCGCGTTGCGCCAACGCGCCGAGCGCCTTTGTCGTGCCGAAACGTCGCTCGAGGGACAGATAGGACAAGCCGAAGGAAAGACCGGATACAAAAATAAACACGGGTGCGCCCAAGTCGTAGAAAGCATACCCGTCCAATAGCAAAACCGCGCGGGAAAGGTCGTGGGTGGACAGCCCCTCGAAAAAAGGCACGCCGACCAGCATTTTGGCCGCGCCGAACGCAATCATAAGCGCCAACGCCAACCCGCGATATCTGTCGATGGAAGGGATGCGCCGACTATTGGATTGTAGCGTCAAAAAATCGTTCATAGCATAATTGACGATCGATGTCATCAATTTATTATATAACATTTTTCGTCATTTTTCAACAGTTTGCGGCCGATAAAGTGGCGTTGGGCGAAAGGGCATATCAAAAAGAGGGATAGCCGCGCCGACGAAATCCGCGCAATGGTGCCGTGGACGGAAGAATTTTGGCTACGGGTTGCACCTGTACGCCGAAGCAAGACTCTTGAAAAGGTACTATATGTTGTGATTTCCGTCGTAAAAATTGCAATATATAGATTATGTTGCGATTTATTTGGAAAAGGTTGCAAAAAGGGCTTGTCAAGTGCGAGGGGGCGTTGTATAATAAAAGTCCGCATTCGCCCAAGGGGCAAGCGCTATGCAGTAGGAGAAAGTATGATCGTCAAAATGGCCGATACGCAACAAGAATACAAAGAGCCTCTCACCGCTATGCAAGTGGCGATGGATAGGGGGGCCGAAGTATTTGAGCGCACGTTGGTGGCCGCGGTAAACGGCACGCTGGTGGATTTGTCCTACGTGCTGGATGGCGACTGCACGCTGGAACTGTTGGGGCTGGAAGACGAACGCGCCAAACGCGTGTATCAACACACCGCCGCGCATATTTTGGGACAAGCCGTCAAGGCCGTGTATCCCACTGCCAAGTTGGTGCGTTTGGAGGCCGAAAGCGGCGGCTTCTATTGTGATATTTGCTTTGCCTCCGCGCCTGACCGCTCGGCTTTGGGGCGCATAGAAGAGGAGATGCGTTCTATTTGTCGCGCCGACCTTGGCATACGCTACGAGGAGGTCAGCCGCACCGTCGCCATCAAGACCATGCGCCGCTTTGGCGAGATCTATCGCGTGCAAGACGTGGAGGCGTTGCCCAAGGGTACACGCGTGCGTATCTATAGTATAGGAGACTTCGTCGACGTGTCCACGGGGCCGCACTTGGTGCGCACCGGGCTGGTGGCGGATTGCCTTTTGACGTCGCTTGCGCCCCTCGTGGGCGACCGAAAAGTGTGGCGCATTGCGGGTGCCGCCTATCCGACCAAAGCCGTGCGAGCGGTGCAGAAGGCCGGCGTAAGCAAAAGAATGGGCGTGCGAGCACCCCAGCGAAAAAGAAATAATATGTAAAAAATAGTTGACAACGACTTGTCGGCGTGGTAGGATAGTGTAGAAGTAGAAGTTTCTCACCTCTCGCATCTCGTTGCGTTTGGTTTCTTAACAAGATATTCCCTCGGGAGATTGTTTGGATTCGGGTAACTTTTGCTACCCGATTTTTTTTGGAGGATTGTATTATAAAAGACTATCTGATTAATGAGCAAATTGCCGACCGCGAAGTGCGCGTCATCGCCGAGGACGGCAAAACGTTGGGTATTATGACCATTGACCAAGCGTTGTCGTATGCCGCGGGGCTGAACCTCGACTTGGTGAAAGTGGGCGAGGGCTCGCCCGCCACTTGCAAATTGATGGACTATGCCAAATATCGTTACGACACCATTAAGAAAGAGAAGGAAGCCCGCAAGAACCAAAAAATAATCAAGGTCAAAGAAGTGCAACTGAGTATCGGCATCGAATTGGGCGACTTGCGCACCAAAGCCAAAAAAGCCAACGAGTTTGTGGCCGACGGCGACAAAGTGCAAGTAGTGATACGGTTGCGTGGCAGACAAAACAAACGTCCCGAACTGGGCCTGAAAGTGATGAGCGACTTTGCGGCTATGGTAGAGGGCGCGGTGATAGAGCAAGGCCCCAGCCAAGAGGGCAACACCCAACGCATGGTGCTTGCGCCTATCAAAAAGAAATAAGCAAATTTACATGGAGGTAGCATTATGCCTAAAATGAAATCGCACAGCGGTGCAGGCAAACGATTCCGCGTAACCAAAAACGGCAGAATCAAAAGAGCAAAAATGGGTAAGAATCATATTCTCACCAAGAAAGAGACCAAGAGAAAACGCGGTTTGCGTCAGGGTGGCTATGTCGATAAGGCCTTCGAAGGCACTATTCGCAACATGTTGCCCAAAGACTAAGGAGGTAGAGTATGAGAATTAAGAGAGCTGTAAACGCCGTAAAGAAAAGAAGAAAAATAATGAAACTCGCCAAAGGCTATTGGGGTGGCAAATCCAAACTCTACAGAGTAGCCCGCGAGGCGGTGATGAAGAGCCAACAATACGCTTACGTCGGCCGCAAAAACAAAAAGAGAGATTTCCGCAGACTGTGGATCGCCCGTATCAACGCGGCCGCCCGCACCAACGGTTTGTCCTATAGCCGTTTCATGCATGGTTTGACCATGGCCGGTATCGAGCTCAACCGCAAAGTGTTGGCCGACATCGCCGTGAAAGATCCCGCCGGTTTCGCCGAGTTGTGCAACAAGGCCAAAGCCGCGCTATAAGCGAGATTGCCCCCGCGAACGGAGTACCGAACAAGGATAAGGCAACCAATAAACTAAGACGGGGGTTGTCGTAGGGCAACCCCCATTTTGATACATATGGAAATTATCAGCTCGATATCCAATGTCCGCGTGCAAAGCCTGCGCTCGTTGTATACCAAAAAAGGTAGGGACGAACAGTCTGCCTACGTGGTGGAGGGCGTGAATATCGTCAAAGATATACCCGACGCTATACGTCCCGTGGCCTACTATTTTGCCGCGGGCAAATACGATGAGTTGCGCTATGTGATCAAACACACAGACGTCCCTGTGTATTTGGTGGCGGACGAGTTGTTTCGTCGCGTGGTCGATACCGTTACGCCCTCGGGCGTGGTGGCGGTGTTGCCGGTGCCTGTGGGCGGCGACTATCTCCAAAGCGACCGCTTGTTGGTGCTGGACGGTGTGTCCGATCCCGGCAACGTGGGTACCATACTGCGCACGGCTATTGCCGCCGGCTATACCGACGTGGTGTTGCTTGGCGGCGCCGATCCATACAGCCCCAAAGTGGTGCGGGCGAGTATGGGCGGTATCTATAGGCTCAACGTACACCGCCTGACCATGTCGGAGTGGCATTGGTCGCACACGGTGTTTATCATGGATATGGCGGGCGAGTCCATCTACGACGCGGTACCACCCGCGCGGTTTGCGTTGGTGGTGGGCAACGAGGCCTTGGGCATATCTGACGCAATGCGCTCCCGCGCCGACAGGGTGCTGTCCGTACCCATGCAAGGTGGCATAGAGAGTTTGAACGTGGCGGTGGCAGCGGCCATAGGTATGTATCAACTGAATGCAAATGCAAGGGCGCATAGCCCCAACGATAATTAGGAGGAAAGTATGTCCGGACATAGCAAGTGGCACAATATACAGGCCAAAAAAGGAAAGAGCGACGCGGCTCGCAGCAATACGTTTACCAAAATCGGCAGAGAGATAGCCATAGCCGTAAAGCAAGGCGGAGCCAATCCCGAGAGCAATAGCCGTCTGCGCGACGTCATCGCCAAAGCCAAAGCGGCGAATATGCCCAACGACAACATCAAGCGTAGCATTCAAAAAGCCAGCGGCGAGGGCATGAGCGTCAACTATGAGGAATGCACCTACGAAGGATATGCTTCGGGCGGTGTAGCCGTGATTGTAGAAGCATTGACCGACAATAAGACCCGTACCGTCAACAACGTGCGCCATTTGTTCGACAAATGCGGCGGTTCGATGGGCAACAACGGTTGCGTGAGCTATATGTTCAACAAACAAGGCACCATCGTCATCGACCGCGAAGGGCTCGATGAGGATGACCTGATGATGATGGTTTTGGACGCAGGCGCCGAGGACATGATTACCGACGAGGACGTGTACGAGGTGGTAACCAATCCCCAAGACTTCTCGGCTGTGCGCGAAGCCCTCGAAGAAAAGGGTCTGAAAATCATTTCCGCCGAGATCGAAATGGTGCCCCAAAACACCGTGACCCCCGATGAGGAGACTGCCAAAAAGGTGATCAAATTGGTGGATATGCTCGAGGACGACGACGACGTGCAAAACGTGTGGCACAACGCCAATCTCCCCGAGGAGGACGAGGAAGAATAATATGATAGTGATGGGCATAGACCCCGGCTTGGAGCGGGTGGGTTATGGCGTGATCGACGCGCAAAAAGGCAACCGATTTACGCTACTTGACTATGGAATAGTCAAAACCCCCGCTCACACGCCCACCGTCGAGCGGTTGGCGATGATAGAGACGGGCATTACCCAACTGATAGAAAAGTATCACCCCCAAGAGGTGGCTTTGGAAGAGTTGTTCTTTACCAAAAACATCACTACGGGTATCGTCGTTGCAGAAGCGCGCGGCGTGATTATGTTGACCGCACACAAACTGTGCGGCAACCTTTTTGAGTATACGCCCAACCAAATCAAGCAGGCCATAACGGGTTGGGGCGGCGCCGAAAAGCCGCAAATACAACAAATGGTCAAGTTTTATCTCAAAATGAAGGATATACCAAAGCCCGACGACGCGGCAGACGCATTGGCAGTGGCCATCACGCACGCGCAGACGGGCGTGTTCGGCGGTATGTTCGGCATACGGTAGGAGGCTATATGTACGCGTATATTTCGGGCACGTTGCAGGATATGCAAGAAGGGCAGGTGGTGGTGGATAACCACGGTATCGGCTACGAGATAGGGGTGAGCAATACCACGCTCGCCGCTTTGCCGTCCTTGGGCAACAACGTCAAATTGTACATCTATCATAGCATCAAAGAGGACGAGGAAACCTTGTTCGGGTTCGCCACCGCCGCCGAAAAAAATATGTTTTGCAAGTTGGTGTCGGTGTCGGGCGTAGGACCCAAATTGGCCTTGGCCGTGCTGTCGGGCGCTAGCGTGCAATCGCTGTCCACTTGCATTTTGACGGGCGACGTCAAAAGTTTGGCCAAGATAAAAGGCATTGGCAAAAAAACTGCCGAGCGCATCGTGTTGGAACTCAAGGAGAACGTGGGTGAGGATAGCGTTTTGCTGTCGTCGTCCTCGTCGGGTAGTGCGGTCGGCGCCTTTGTCGACAACGTGGCGGCCGACGCCATACAGGCTTTGGAAACCATGGGGCTTGCGCGCTCGGACGTGTACGAAACCGTACTACGAGCCAGACAAACCACCGACGACGTGAGCGAGATCATTCGCACCGTTCTCAAAAATTGGAAACGTATTTGAGGTGAGGTATGGACGAATTATTTGCCAGCAGTATGCAAAATTTCGACGAGGTGCAAGAGAACGAATTGCGCCCTCGTACCATGGCCGAATACGTGGGGCAAAGCAAGATAAAAGCCAATTTGTCCGTGTTTATACACAGCGCCAAAAAGCGCGGCGAGAGTTTGGATCACGTTTTGTTGTACGGACCACCGGGGCTGGGCAAAACCACTTTGGCCAACATCATTGCCAACGAGATGGATTCGCATATCAAAATAACCTCGGGCCCCGCCATCGAAAAGGCGGTGGACTTGGCCGCCTTGCTTACCAATTTGGAGGAGGGCGACGTGTTGTTTATAGACGAAATACACCGCCTCAATCACACCGCGGAGGAAATGCTCTATCCTGCCATGGAGGACTATAGCATCGACTTTATGGTGGGCAAAGGCCCCACCGCTCGTAGCGTGCGCATGAGTTTGCAACGCTTTACGCTCATTGGAGCCACCACTCGCGCGGGTATGCTGACCGGCCCTTTGCGCGACCGCTTCGGTATTACTTGCCGTTTGGAGTTGTACAACCCCGAGGAATTGACCCTCATCGTGCAACGCTCGGCCAGACTGTTGAATATGCAAATCGACTATGACGCCGCGTACGAGGTGGCGCGTCGCAGCAGAGGTACGCCACGTATCGCTAACACGTTGCTCAAGCGTGTGCGCGATTTTGCCGAGTACGAGGGCAGCAAGGTCATCGCGCTCAAACACGCCAAACAAGCCTTGGCCGCTTTGGACATAGACGAAATGGGCTTGGACTACGTGGATAGACGCATTTTGACCAGCATTATCGAAAAATACAACGGCGGCCCCGTCGGACTGGATACCTTGGCTGCTTCTACGGGCGAGGACGCCGGTACCATAGAGGACGTTTACGAGCCGTATCTGCTGCAACTGGGCTACATA